>JAGWLJ010000151.1 GCA_028873275.1 Pseudomonadota bacterium | reverse complement strand
CCTTCGGCCGGAACAAAATCCTGTCGCATATGGTGATCGGCCTGTCTTTCAGGGCATTCTGAACGCTTAGATATTGCTCCTTTCCCATCGGTATGTTACGAAACAACTCCTATGCGTAAAGAAACCTTGCTGGCTACCTTGGGCTGCTTGCCCGAACTGCATCGCGGCGTCGTCAACACGCCGCCTTACCGCGCTTCGACCATCCTATTTCCAACACTGGCAGAATTTGAAGCCGCCGACCGCGGGGAATCCCCCTATGCCAGCTATGGCCGCTACGGAACGCTCAGCACTGAAACGCTGGAGAATGCCATCGCCACGCTCGAAGGCGCCGATCATGCCATTATCCTTTCCTCCGGCCTGGCAGCGATTATCCTGACCCTGACTGCCTTCCTAAGCAGTGGCGATCACCTGCTGATGGTGGATAGCGTTTATGGTCCGGCCCGCCGCTTCTGCGATCAGGAATTAAAGCGTCTAGGTGTTGAAACGACGTATTACGATCCGCTGATCGGCAGCGGCATCGCCTCGCTGATTAAGCCCAATACCAAGATGATCTACGTCGAGAGCCCCGGTTCGCTGACTTTCGAAGTGCAGGACGTGCCGGCTATCGCCAAGGTGGCGCATGACAGGGGCATTCTTGTCGCTGGCGACAATACCTGGGGCACGCCGCTCTATCTGGATGCCTTCAAACTGGGTATGGACATATCCATTCATTCGGCGACCAAATACATCTCTGGTCATTCCGACCTGGTGATGGGAACGGTTGCCTGCAGGAAGCCGCATTACAAGCGCTTGCTCTACGCCTTCCGCAATACCGGTGCCTGCCCCGCCGCTGATAACTGCTATCTGGCCATGCGCGGCCTTCGCACTATGGCGGTGCGGCTGAAACAGCATCAGGACAGCGCGCTGAAAGTGGCAGCGTGGCTTAGCAGTCGCCCGGAAGTCGGCGAGGTATTCTACCCGGCGTTGCCCGGCGCGCCCGGCCATGAACTGTGGAAGCGCGATTTTACCGGCGCTTGCGGCTTGTTTTCCATCGCACTGAAAGAAAAAGCATCACAGGCGCAACTGGCGGCGATGTTCGATGGCATGGAATATTTCGGCATGGGCTACAGCTGGGGTGGTTTCGAGAGCCTGATGATTCCGCTGCACCTGGAAAAAATCCGCACTGCTACCAAGTGGCCGCACCAGGGCCCGCTGCTCCGGCTTCATATAGGCCTTGAGCACCCGGATGATCTGATCAAGGATCTGGAAGCCGGACTGGCGCGGCTGAAGAAAGCGGCCTGATGCCTTTGACAATTGCCGGACAGCATGTTAGCTAACCCGGAAAATACAATAACCATTCATCGCAGGCGTTTTTTGTTCCATCCGCTATCGGAGCCGCAATGAAAAGCGCATTTAAAATTTTACTGGTTACGGGCTTCGCCCTTCTCATTCCCCACGCTGCTTTCGCGCAGGAGGCCGCTCATGCCGCGCTCGACAGCGGTAGCACTGCCTGGATGCTGGTTTCCACGCTGCTGGTGCTGATGATGACGCTGCCCGGCCTGGCGCTGTTTTACGGCGGCATGGTGCATAAGGAAAGCGTGCTTGCCACGCTGATGCAGAGCTTCATCGCCACGACGCTCGTCACCGTGTTGTGGATGATCTATGGCTACACGCTGATCTTCACCGATCACAATGCTTTCATCGGCGGCCTAAGCAAATATATGCTGGGCGGCATCGGTATCGCCAGTACCTATGGAACGGCTCCGGCGGTGATTCCAGAAACCGTGTACGTCATGTTCCAGCTGACCTTCGGCATCATTACCTGCGCGCTGATTTTCGGCTCGGTGGCGACGCGCATCAAGTTCTCGGCGGCGATCCTGTTCATCGCCATCTGGTTCACGCTGGTTTATATTCCCATCGCCCACTGGGTGTGGGGACCGGGCGGCTGGCTGGGCGGCAACGGCATCGATAATTACAAGGGATTGTTTGGCTTCGGTTCGACGCTTGATTTCGCGGGTGGCACGGTGGTGCACATCAACGCCGGCATCGCCGGGCTGGTGGCGGCCATGGTGCTCGGCCATCGCAAGGGATTCCCCACCAATGAAATCGCGCCGCCATACAATATTGTTTTTTCGGTCATCGGTGCTTCGCTGTTATGGGTGGGGTGGTTTGGCTTTAACGCCGGTTCCGCAATCGCCGCCAATGGCAATGCCGGCATGGCCATGCTGGTGACGCACGTGGCCGCCGCCAGCGCCTCGCTGGCCTGGATGAGCGTCGAGTGGTACACCCGTCATAAGCCCAGCGTTATCGGCATCATTTCAGGTGCGGTGGCTGGGCTGGTGGCCATCACTCCCGCTTCCGGCTTCGTGGATTTAAGCGGTGCGCTCTTGATCGGCATCGCCGCTGGTATCATCTGCTTCTGGGCGTGCGGCCTCAAATTCAAATTCGGCTTTGATGATTCGCTCGATGTCTTCGGCGTACATTGCGTCGGCGGCATTGTCGGCGCGCTGCTGACTGGTATTTTTGCCGTCAAGGAGATCGGCGGCACGGCCGGCAGTATTTCGCAATTACTGGCGCAATGCGTCGGCGTCGGCGTGACCATTATCTATTGCGGGGTAGTATCGTTCCTGATCCTCAAATTCCTGGATATGGCCATGGGCCTGCGCGTCGACGAAGTCGCCGAGCATGAAGGCCTCGATTTGGCTATTCATGGGGAGAAGCTGCATTAGTAGCCCCGCATAAGCGGAACGCATTGAGGGATCTGGTATTGAGTTGACGAACCCCGCAACAGGTGCGGGGATTCACTTCTTCAGCAGCCTCAGCCTCAGCACATTCAATTTGATGAAGTATTGAGTATCCGGTTGCTGGCTCTCTTATTATATTCTAGCGCCAGCATTTTCCCGTGCGCTACTAATATCCCCTATGACACCTACAACGAGATTACGGATAGCATCATGCGGATTCTTGGCCTTAAGTGAGATGCTAATTTTATCGTCCAGCGAGTCCATTATACGACCAATATTTGCATCCAGCACGGATTTAAAAGCCAGTGTTTTCTTATCCTGCTTAGCAGCAATGTAAGCTGCCAGTTCTGGCTCCCGAGTCAATTTTTCTAAGACTGTTTCGACAGAGTTACGAGCCTTATTTGGAATTCTGATATCTGTTTCTCGCACATCCACAGAGGTGCCATCATAACCATCGTAAGGATATTTTGTATCAATTCCTTGTTTTGGTAGTTCCCGAAGAAGGTAGTCCTTTAACGCCAAAAGAAACTGATTCCGTTTTTCAGTAATCTCTGGGTCTTCATCCTTTAAGCTTTTCCACTCGACATCACCTGTAGGAGAGGTGCTTTTGTATTGCCACTTAAGTTCGCCTTCAGGAGAGATGCTGGTGTTATATCCTCCTGAATAAAGCTGCAATGGTTCGCGGTTTCCATCGGCAACGAGAATCTCAAATACTTTGCGGTTATCATCAATTTCTTTAATATGTTTCATGGTACACGCCCCATTTTTTAATTATTGGCATAAGGTATTAAATATTAATTTAAATGTCAATATATAATTAAATTATTTTAATAATCTTAGCCTCAGCGCATTGAGCTTGATGAACCCAGCGGCGTCTTTCTGGTCATACGCGCCCCGGTCATCCTCGAAAGTCACCATTTTTTCGCTATAGAGCGATTTGGGCGATTTGCGGCCGACGACGGCAACGCTGCCTTTATAGAGATTGAGGCGCACGGTGCCGGTGACATTAGCCTGCGATTTATCAATCAGCGCCTGCAGCATCTCGCGCTCGGGGGACCACCAGTAGCCGTTATAGATCAGCTCGGCATAGCGTGGCATCAGCTCGTCCTTGAGATGCGCTGCGCCGCGATCCAGGGTAATTGATTCCATGGCTCGGTGAGCGGCAAGCAGAATAGTGCCGCCGGGAGTTTCGTAAATGCCGCGCGATTTCATGCCGACATAGCGGTTCTCGACGAGGTCGAGCCGTCCGATGCCGTTTTTGCCCCCCAGCTCGTTGAGTCTGGTGAGGAGCAGGGCGGGCGACAGTTTTTTGCCATCGACGGCCACCGCATCGCCGCGCTCGAATTCAATTTCGACGAAGGTCGGCTGATCGGGTGCCTTTTCCGGTGCGACGGTGCGAATAAACATGTCCTCATGCGGCGGCTGCCAGGGGTCTTCGAGGACCTTACCTTCGTAGGAGATGTGCAACAGATTGGCGTCGGTGGAGTAGGGAGCCTCGCCGCGCTTGTCCTTGGCGATGGGAATCTGGTGCTTCTCGGCGTATTCGATCAACTTGGTCCGAGAGGTGAGATCCCATTCCCGCCAGGGGGCGATGACTTTGATGTCGGGCTTGAGCGCATAATATCCCAGCTCGAAGCGCACTTGGTCGTTGCCTTTACCGGTGGCACCATGGGCGACGGCGTCAGCACCGGTCTCTTTGGCAATTTCGATCTGGCGCTTGGCAATTAACGGCCGGGCGATCGAAGTGCCGAGCAGGTAGACCCCTTCATAAAGTGTATTGGCACGGAACATCGGGAAAACGAAATCGCGCACGAATTCCTCGCGCAGATCCTCGATGAAGATTTCCTTTGCGCCC
>JAGWLJ010000150.1 GCA_028873275.1 Pseudomonadota bacterium | reverse complement strand
CAGAAACATGTGCGCATCTGCACCGAAGTCAAAGTGCCGGAGATTCCCATTCACCCGGAAATCACCTGGTATATTACCGAAGTGCTGCTGCCGGCGGCACAGGGAGTGACGACGGAAGAGCCTGTGAGCCGTCCGCTGGAAGCGCCGGTGCATTAATCAGCAGGGCATCGACCGGCTTGCGCAGGGAGCGGGAATCCAAAACGGCTGCCGGCCTCCCTATACGGCCGAGGAAGACCAGGGCATTCACATCGCTGCGATACCAGCCTGCCACATCGGTAGCCAGCTTTGCCGCTTTCCGATTGAGCCGCGCGTCCTCGCTGAACGCTTCTCCGGAAGCGCCCAGATAGCCGAACACCAGCGTGGCATAGGAAGGCTGAAGCACAAGGCCGAGCCTGGTGGCGGTCAGCCAGAAGCGCTGTATGGCGCTCCCCAGCGCTAAAAGCCCATCGGCATCATTATCCCGCAGCGGATGTTTTGCCGCCAGCGCAAAATGCGCCGCCGAGCAAAGCCCGGGAACGACATCCATCTCCAGCCGCGGCATCATCGTCCCGCCCAGCCAGGTATTGAGGAAGCGAATTCGCTGCCAGCGTTTCAGCGCCCAGCGCATAATGGTCAGCGTCAGCGGCGACAACGGTAGCGTATGCACCGGTATGCGGTCGTTGCTGAAGCGGTGCTCCCAATCCAGGATATGCTGAATTTCATGATAGGCTTTTTCTTCCCGCAGCCGTATGTCGCTCGCCCTGGCATTGAGCTGGACGCAGCCCAGCTTGTTACGGAAGCCTTCATGCCAGGTTAGCGACAAGGCCTCGCCTGCGGCGCGCGCGAGCTCGGCTTTTTCCGCTTGCGTTAACGGCATGGTTTTATAATTCCGCCGGTTGACGGAACGCAGGGGGATATAGGCATGCAACGCATCCCTCCGCACGGCGTTGTCCAACGTCAGCGTTACATCGATCTGCCAGGCATCGCCGTCCTCGCGGCAGTGCCAGGATGCCTTCATGCCCTCTGCCGATGCCGCTATCCGGATATTCTCCAGCATCATGCCTGCCGACAGGATATTGGGCAGCCCGTTGCGCTTTTCCGACAGCAGCGGCGCCTGGAAGGCATATTTTCGCACATGAACGATAAAGTGGCGGTCGCCCTTGATCTCGATCCGCCAGGGCTGAAGATTATCGGCACTCGGTGCCCAGCGAGCGGCATCGAGGATGCGTCCGAGAGGGGTTTCCTTTGGCTTTTCTATTGGTGGCCGCGGCTGATCTGTCATCTTCTTCAGCAATCGCTTGACGGCGATTTTTCTTACGCTCATCAGCGGATTTTTCATGCCCATGGCCAGCCGGCCGCGCCTGAAAGTATTGAGGTACGGATCAAACTGCTGATAATGTGGCGCCGCATACACCTTGCCGCGCCCCAGCAGGATTTTCATGGCCTCGGTAGCCGCCATCGCCGAAGAGAGCTGACAGGCCATGGGCGTCGTCACGCCGCGCTTCAATTTCAGATTGATCAGGCTGGTGTCGGCGATATATCCCCAATGCAGGAATTTGGGCGCCACGCCAATGAAGAAATTCATCTGCTGCTCCTGCGGCGGCAATCCCTCGAAGGCAAAATACTCGTCGAAGGTCATCTGCCCCGGCAGGAAGGTGATGTAGGCGCTGCCCGTGCCGAATGGCCCGGCGGTAACGGCAGGGATAGCTTTCATGGCGCAGTGCCGGAATACCAGCCGCTTTATCTCCAGCATGAAGGAGTCGATGCCGTCCAGAAAAACATCCGCTCCCTGCAGGAAGGCATGGATGTTCTCCTCGTTAATGTGGCCGAACGTAGTGATATCCAGCTCGGGATTGATATCGCGCGCCATGGTCGCCATAACCTCGACCTTGCTTTTGCCGATAGTGCTCATCACCGCGCCGGCCTGGCGATTGAAATTCCCTAATTCGAATACGTCGCTGTCCGCAATATGAAAGGATCCTACGCCCAACCGCGCGAGCGTAAGCAGATGACTGCCGCCAACGCCTCCCAGTCCGGCGATAGCCACTTTCTTTCCACGCAGAACCTGCAATTCACGTTCCGTCAGCCACCCCAGAGAACGGCTAAAGGCTTCTTCAAAGAAAAAATGCTCTGCCTTGTTCACAGGCATTCAGCGGCCAGCCCGGTGCTATACCCATAAGTGATATGGGCGTTGTCCCGGTATTCCGGTTGCTGCATCAGCAGGACGTGCAGCATTCTCAGATTGTAAAAGGGACCGGAAGGATAAAGATGGTGATCGAGATGGGCGTACACGCCGTAAGGCGCAATCAGGATTCTCTCCCACCAGTGGGGCTCCACATAGCGCGACTGGCGAAGCAGATGATCATACTCCATTTTTCCATGATGTTCGGCAACGCTGCGGATAAGCATAAAGAAAATAAAGGTAGTGACATAGGGCACGACCCAGTACTTCACCAGCAGCATGCCATGTCCTGAGAGAGAAAAAACGGTAATGACGCCGATGTAGAAAAGCAGGCGCTGGCGCTTCAGGCGGGCCGGGATATTCTGCATGTCTTTGGATTTGAAGATGCCGCGCATTTCCACCACGAACCGCACGCCGGAAACCGATTTAAAGATATCAAGCAGAAGCCGTGAGGGAGTCTTCGGAAAGGAAAAAAAAGGATCATTTTTCTTGCGGACCCAATCCGGATCGTTGTCGCTGTTCAGATCGCGGTGATGTGCAAAGTGATTGTTGCGGTAGCCCTGCAACGTCATCAGGATCATCCAGGCCAGAAGCTCGCCTACGGCGTTGTTTACCTGCCGATTGGAAGAAAGCCGGTAATGCGCCGCCTCATGCATGAGAACGCCAAAGGCATGCAGCCGCGATCCGATAATAATTACCGCAGCCACATATACGAGCCAGCTATGCGAGACCTCGCTGATCCAGGCAGCCGCGATGATAATCGCCCATTCCAGCGCCACGCACAGCAATGCATAATAAGGGCGCAGCTGCGAGAGGCGACGGATATCGTCCGCCGGCAACCGCCAGTCGACGGCGCCGCTGTATTCATCGGTATCAGGCGCAGTCATAATCCCTTCCTTCGAGGGAAGCATGGTACAAAAAATCAGTACAAATTCAATAGTATTCTTAATGTATTAAAGGGCTTGCGTCATTTCGGTAACATTTCTGCGGTAAATCCTCCATCCTATAAAGCAGGGGCTGCTTTGCGCAACAGCATCATAATCTTGTCCTTGGGATACACCCCGAAGCTGAAATCGACCTGGGGATCGTTGGGGAAGCGGGGACGAAATTCAAACTGATACCTGGATATTAATGCCGCAATGACGAATTTACATATGATGGGAGCCATATGCTGTCCGAGGCAGGTCCTGGGGCCCGCCCCGTAGGGCAGGAATGCCACCGGATGGAAATCGGCCCGGTTTTCCTGCGAAAAACGCTCCGGATCGAATGCCTCCGGGTTCTGCCAGTACTCGGGATGACGCTGCGCAAAATAGCGAAGGGCGATGAACATGGTTTTCTTGGGGAAGGTATAGCCTGCGATCTCAATGGGGGCTTTCGCATAGCGCAGCGATCCCCAGAAAGGCGGGTAAAGCCGG
This sequence comes from Pseudomonadota bacterium, assembly GCA_028873275.1. GTDB lineage: Bacteria > Pseudomonadota > Alphaproteobacteria > Rickettsiales > SXRF01 > JABDCD01. The sequence goes on along the minus strand of JAGWLJ010000150.1, from coordinate 1,028 downwards.
TTCGTCTCGTTGAAAAACATGTCGAGATAAGTGAGTTGGTGCAGATCAGCGAGCGCAAGAGGCCTGTTACCGGTTACTGCCGCTATCTCATGCTTAAGCTTCCGGAGCACCGGCGGATGCTGCGATAGCAGGTAAAGCGCCCAGGTAAGGGGAGAACTCATGGCGCTGGCGCCGAAGTAAATGGAGAATGACTCGCTGATCACTTCCTGGTTAGTCCACTTCCTGTTCAGCTGCGGATCGACAGCAGCAAGGAGCGCTGACAATATATCGGCCGGCCATTCCTTCGCTTCTTCGCGCCTGACGAGTATTTCGCGCATCAAATAGTTCAGCTGCTTACCGACTTGGCGGAAGCGGCGGTTGGACGGAAGCGGCAGCCAGAAGGGGGTTTGCGTCGGGAACATTTTTTCGGCGAAATGCGTCGCCCGGCATATTTCGTCAAGTCGTTCGCCAAGCGTTTCAGAAAAAAGCACTTCAAAGGACAGATCTACCACCAGCCGCTGCATTTCGTAATATATGTCTATGGTGCGGCCGGCCTCGGCGCAGGCATCCCAGCGGCCGAATATCCGCGCGACCACTTCCGGCACCCGCCGGCAGAGCGCCTCGCTGCTGCGCCGCTCAAAACTCGGGGCCGATACGGCTCTCTTGCGCCTCCAGTCGTCTCCCGGATCGTTATAGATGCCGTTCCCCATCAGCCAGTCCGCTTTGGGCATCAGGTTGGGAGGCTTTATCGTGCCGATGACTTTATGCGCATAGATCTGCTTGATGTGCTCGGGCTTGCGGAAACAGAAGATAGAGACGGGAAGCCCCATGCTGAGCTGCACGATGTCGCCACCCTGGCGGTTAAAAACCTCCGCCAACTTCGTGATGCCTTCCATCACCAGCGGCTTGGTAAGCGAGATGCGCGCCTTAGGAATGGGTGGAAGTGCCATGGCTTTTTCCTGCTCAACGGATGAGGTTGATATACCGCTTATTATATAGATTTTCAATCATTTAAACGTTAGTCGAAAAATGGCGCTGCGTTATTATTA
>JAGWLJ010000149.1 GCA_028873275.1 Pseudomonadota bacterium | reverse complement strand
AGATCGTCCGACACCACGGCGTAGATTTTCTCCGCCACCGCCAGCGGCAGGCCGCCGCGATGCACCAGCGTCTCCAGCAGTCCCGGCGCCGAGGCAATGAAATCCCATGAGCGCGAAAGCAGCCGCTCCTCGAGCGTCGCGCCGTTATTGCGGAACAATTCCTTCGCCACGCTTTCCTGCCGCGACTCCAGCAGCAGCCCGGCCAGCGTGCCCGACACCGTCTCGCGGCGGGCGACGGCGCAGAGCTTGGCCGCCTCGCGTGTGCTCTTGACGATGGCCACCAGGTCGTCCTCGGTCAGCACGCTGGAAAATTCAAGCACCGGCGCGGCCACCTCCGGCTCGTCCCCGGCCAGGCGGCGGATGATGTCGTGCGGCACGTCGGGCGAATGCGCCAGCTCCTCCGCCAGCGCATGACGGACATGGATTTCGACGTCGCGGGAGAGAATGCGGAAAATATCGGTGGCGAGATCAGCCTCGACGGTATTGAAGTTGCCGTCGCAATAATCCTTGGCGATTTTGGAAGCAAGAAGGCCGCGCGCCTCCGGTGAAGGTTCCTCCATCAGCGATTTGGCGTCTAATTGCGTCAGGTGCATTGTCAGCAAATCCACCATTTACAGCCTGTCGACCTTAGCTACCTCAGCGTACCCTTGCAATACGAAAGGCAGATCGATTACACTTACAGCGTTAATGCCATTTTAAGCACATAAAGTTAAATTATCGGTTAATATTAAATAAAGTTTTACGAAAATTTAATATTCCTTCCCTACCTTGGAGGCCTTACGAGGTTGGAAACACTATGAAAAAAGTATATCAGAACGCCGCCGCTGCGCTGGAGGGATTGCTATCCGACGGCATGACCGTCATGTCCGGCGGGTTTGGGCTATGCGGCATTCCCGAGCACTGCATTGCCGCCATGCGCGATTCCGGCGTAAAAAACCTCACCTGGATCGCCAATAACTGCGGCGTGGACGATTTCGGCAGCGGAATATTATTGCATACGCGCCAGATCAAAAAGATGATCTCGTCCTATGTCGGCGAAAATAAAACCTTCGAGAAACAGTTTTTAAACGGCGAGCTGGAGCTGGAATTCAACCCGCAGGGCACGCTGGCCGAGCGCATCCGCGCCGGCGGCGCCGGCATCCCCGCTTTCTACACCAAAACCGGTTACGGCACCGTCGTCGCCGAGGGCAAGGAAACCCGCGAATTCAGCGGACAGCACTATGTCATGGAAACGGCGCTCAAAGCCGACCTCGCCATCGTCAAGGCCTGGAAGGGCGACACCTCCGGCAACCTCGTCTACCGCAAGACCGCGCGCAACTTCAACGTCCCCATGGCGATGGCCGGCAAGGTGACGGTGGCGGAAGTCGAGGAATTAGTGGCACCCGGCCAGCTCGATCCCGACCTCATCCATACGCCCGGCATTTTTGTGCAGCGCATTTTTAAAGGCGGAAATTTCGAGAAGCGCATCGAATTCCGGACGACGCAGGAGAATCCGGCGGGAAGATAAAAATGGAAATAGAAACATGCCACAAGATGGAAAACGGTGAACATATAACGTATTTTTATCCGAAAAATGCGATATATGACCCAGCACGTGATGGATTAGAGGTCGGCTATATGATAGGGCTGGGAGTAGGCGAAGATGGCTGCGTCAAACGAACGCTCGAAATGCAATGGAACGGCATACAATTCGGCGGAGACTTATTTATTGACAGTTTAAGGAAGCCTGAATCGATACCCATCGCAACATTTATAGTTAGATGGCTCAAACATAAGTCTCTTGAAGAAGCCGAACGAAACCACATAAACGCTCAATTTCAAGCAAACCTTGAAAAAAGCATAGAGCGGGGATTTGAGCAAATAAGATTTCCTGCAGAGAACGCCGCTTCGACTTCCGAGTCCTTGGAACCGCCTCATGATCCGCTTTCGCCCGAGTCAATCCGCAAATTCATTCAGGAAAGAACCATCGTCGTTGAACCAACAGAAGATGATCTCAAAATAGATAAGAAAGTAAAGCGATTGGCTGAAGATACCTTTTGGCGGGCATTACCTAATGAATTATTGCGCGCGCTTATCAAACACGAAAAGAAATTTCGGCCAGAACGATCTCCTGAAGGACCCGCTTTATGACCTGGACACGCGAAGACATGTGCCGCCGAGCGGCAGCCGAATTAAAAGATGGCTATTACGTCAATCTCGGCATCGGCATGCCGACGCAGGTGGCGAACTACATTCCCAAAGGCATTCACGTCACCCTGCATTCGGAAAATGGCATGCTGGGCATGGGACCGTTTCCGAGCGAGGCGAAAGGCGAAGTCGATCCTGACCTCATCAACGCCGGCAAGCAGACCATCACCGCCCTGCCCGACAGCTCCTATTTCGACAGCGCCACCAGCTTCGCTATGATCCGCGGTGGGCATATCGACCTCGCCATCTTAGGCGCGCTGCAGGTGTCGGCGCGCGGCGACCTGGCCAACTGGATGGTGCCGGGCAAGATGGTCAAGGGCATGGGCGGCGCCATGGACCTGGTGGCGGGTGTCAAGCGCGTGGTCGTGCTGATGGACCACAACGCCAAGGACGGCGGCGCCAAGCTGGTCGCCGAATGCACCCTGCCGCTGACCGGAAAACAGGTGGTGCATACCATCATCACTGAACTCGGCGTGTTCGAAGTGCGGCCGGACATGCTGGAGCTGGTGGAGGTCGCTCCCGGCGTCAGTGTGGACGAAATCCGCCAGCGTACGGAAGCGGCGTTTGAAACGCGCATAAGATAATGGAAGCCTCTCTCGCCGTCCGCCAGCCCTCCGCCGTCCGTCCCTTCAACACCTGGGACGCCGCCAAGCTGCTGGCGCTGGCGCTAATGTTCATCGACCATGCCGGTTATTTCTTTTTTTCTGACGATCTCTGGCTGCGCGCCATCGGCCGCGGCGCGGCGCCGATTTTTCTCTTCCTGGCGGGGTTCGCCGCCTCCTACCGCTTCAAATGGGACATCTTCCTGCTCGGCGCGGTGATGAGCGCATCCGACGTGTTGCTCACCGGCCATCTGCGCACGCAGAATATTCTTATCACCATTCTTATCTGCCGCGCCATTTTCCGCTGGCTGGAGAAACGCGGCCGCAAGATCGAGCGCCCCTATGAATGGTATATCTGCGCGCTGGCGCTGACCATCACCATCGCCTTCGTGCAATATGGCAGTTATGGTTTTCTTTTCGCGCTATGCGGCTATCTACAGCGGCCTGATCACGGCTACCCACAGGCGCTGCAGCGCCATTTTCGCTTTCTCACGTTCATCACCTACGGCGTCATTCAGGCCGCCTGCTTTGAATTTTCATGGTTCAGCACGCTGGTTATGACCGCAGTGCTGGGCGGCGTGCACGCGCTGCTGTCGCATATGGAAATCCGCCCCGTCGACACCTCGCGCTGGCCCGCCGGGCTGGCGCAGGCGGCCAAGCTCGCCTCGTATTATACGGGCTATCTTTACGCCTTCCACCTGATCGCGCTGGAGTGGATGACGGGATTGCCTTTTTAGAACTCACTCCCCGCCAAGCGAAGCGCGAGCGGGGATCGGCGCAAAACAAGTACGTGATCCCCGCTTTCGCGGGGAATTAGGCTATCTCAAACGTCCCATCCACCTCCACCGCCACGCCGAAGGGAAGCTCACTGACGCCGACGGCGAAACGCGAATGCTTGCCGGCATCGCCGAAGATTTCGACCATCATGTCGGACACGCCGTTGGCCACTTTGGGCTGGTCGGTGAAGCCGGCGGCGGAATTGACGAACACGCCCAGCCGCACGCATTTCTTCACGCGGTCGAGATTGCCGCCGCAGGCGACGCGCAGATGTGACAATATATTGATGCCGCACAGCCGCGCCGTGCCCTGCGCCTGCTCGATGGTGAAATCCTTGCCGACCTTGCCGATATCCTGCGGCTTGCCGTCCTTCATCGGCAGCTGGCCGGACACGAACACCAGATTGCCACTGACGGTATACGGCACGTAATTGGCCGCCGGCATGACCGCCTGCGGCAGGACGATACCCATGACCGCCAGTTTTTTCTCGATTGCTCCTTGCATGATTCCCTCCTGTTTTGGTATAAAGCCTCATGCATGTAGCATGCGGCTTCGCCCCTGTGCAATGGTATATTTATTGATGAAAAATAAAGGCTTTTGGCGTTGCCGCGCTTTTTATTAAAAAAATAACGCTTTGTAAAGAAACTGTCACAATTCTGTGCTATGATATAAAATAATGACCGGACTATGTTGGAGAGAATTATGAGCGCTAAAATACCCGCCAGCACCAAACCAGAACGAAATCTGGACACAGCGTGGCGTTTCACGTCGCTTTTTATAATGTCCGGCATTACTTATCTGCTGACTATCGATCCGGCTTTTGCCGGGTGGATTTTACCCTCGAGTTGGGACCCGGGCACCCTGATATGCAATCTGGGAATTATGACCGGCAGCTCTATCGCGCGCGGACTGGCCACCATGGGCATTGTCGCCGTCGGCGCCAGCGCCATGTTCGGCCGCATTACCTGGACTACGGCGGTTATCGTGTGCGTGGCGGCAGGCGGCATCGTTAATGCCGGAAGGATTGTAAATACGCTTGGCGGCGTGG
>JAGWLJ010000148.1 GCA_028873275.1 Pseudomonadota bacterium | reverse complement strand
TTCCACGCCCATGAAGGCGATGGTATTTTCGGGATCGAGGATGGTAGGGCTGGACATGAAGCGATTACCTTTATAAAGTGCGGTTTTTCTATAATCCACCGATGGATGGATGTAAATGGATTTACGAAATTCTATGGACAGCGAAGAGAATACACAATCGTCCAAAGCTCCCGGCCCAATGTGGCAGAACGGTGCGAGCCTGGATGATTTCGGCAAAGCTGGCATAGGCACATCTCTGGCTGATCTTCGTAAGATAGCTGAGCGCCTGACCGAGGAATGTGATAATGCCATCGGAGATTGGGATGAAGGCCTGGTGGAGGTCCCCCCTGCCGTTATTACCCGCATTCGCCAGATTGAGGCGAAATTACATGCGGTGGAAGCGGCAATAAAACAGGCTGAGAAAATCGAGGCGCAGGCGGGTCACGCTGAGCAGCCATCGGAGGCCGCCAAAGAGGAGAAGGAAGAAGCACCGGAGCAGCCACAAGAAAACAAAACAAAACTTCTGTTTAATATCAATGATTTTGGCGCAAGCCGTGGACGAGGCAGGCATTGACTATGAAGAACTGGTCCCCCGAAACCTGGCGCACCCTGCCTATCAAGCAGCAGCCGGAATATAAAAACGCTCAGCACGTGCAGGAGGTGGAAGCGCAGCTTTCCGCCCTGCCGCCGCTGGCTTCGCCCAGCGAGGCGCGGGCGCTGAAGCGTGAGCTGGCTGACGCGGCGCAGGGTAAGGCCTTCCTGCTGCAGGGCGGCGATTGCGCCGAGAGTTTTGCCGAGTTTTCTGAGGAAAACCTGCGTAATTTCTTCCGCGTACTGCTGCAGATGACGATGGCGCTGATGTATGGCGCAGGCTGCCCGGTGGTGAAAGTCGGGCGCATTGCCGGGCAATTCGCCAAGCCGCGCTCGGAGGGCACCGAAAAAAAGGACGGCAAGGAGCTCCCGGCCTATCGCGGCGATATGGTCAACGCCATGGAATTCGAGGAGGGCGGCCGCGCACCCGACCCCGAGCGCCTGCTACGCGCCTATTACCAGGGCGCGGCGACGCTCAATTTTCTGCGCACGCTGGCCCGCGGCGGCTATGCCTCGCTCAAGCAGATCAACCGCTGGAACATGGAATTCGTCGAGAGCTCGACGCAGGGCAAGCGCTTCGGCGAGCTGATCTCGCGCATCAACGAATGCCTGGGCTTCATCCAGGCCTGCCGCCTGCCCATCGACGAGGTGGAGCAATTCTCCGAAGCCAGTTTCTTCACATCGCACGAGGCCCTGCTTTTGGGCTATGAATCGTCGCTCACCCGCCTCGATGAAAGCGACGGCAAATACTATGCCGCCTCGGCGCATATGCTATGGATCGGCGATCGCACGCGATCGCCCGACGAAGCGCATGTCGAGTTCATGCGCGGCATCGCCAACCCTATCGGCATGAAGGTCGGGCCCAGCATGACGCCGGACACCCTGCTCAAGCTGATCGACATCCTGAATCCCGACAACGAACCCGGCCGCCTGACGCTGATCTCGCGCATGGGAAGTAGCAAGATCGGCGCCCAGCTGCCGCCGCTGGTGCGCGCCGTGCAAGCCGCGGGCAAAACCGTCGTCTGGTCCTGCGATCCGATGCACGGCAACACCATCAAATCGCCCAACGGTTACAAGACGCGCAAGTTCACCGACATCCTGGCCGAGGTGCGACAGTTCTTCGCTATCCACAAGGCCGAGGGCACGGTGGCCGGCGGCGTGCATTTTGAGATGACCGGCCAGGACGTGACCGAATGCCTGGGCGGCGCGCAGGCCATTTCGGAGATAAACTTGAGCGACCGCTATCATACCCATTGCGATCCGCGTCTCAATGCGTCACAATCGCTCGAACTGGCCTTCCTGATCGCGGAAGTGCTGAAGAAGCAGAAGGGATGAGTATGGACGAAAAAGAGCAGCAACTCAACGAGCAGGCATTGGAAGAAGGACATCGCTCGTTTCTGGATCTATTTTTTAACCAGCAACAGCATTTAATTCGCAAAACCGGTGCTGCCGTTAAGAAAAGCGATATTGTCGAATTTTTGCGGAGCATAGGCCGCAACCAACCACCATCACGAGGATGAAATGACTAAGAAAACCCGCGCCGGCGGCGTCGCCGTCGACCAACTGAGAAGCATCGTCCAGCGCATCGAAAAGCTGGAGGAAGAGAAAGCCGCCATCGCCGCCGACATCCGCGACGTGTTCGCCGAGGCCAAGGGCAATGGCTTCGACACCAAGGCCATCCGCTCCGTCATCAAGCTGCGCAAGATGGACGCGCAGGAAGTCGAGGAGCAGGAAACCGTGCTCGACACCTATCGCCGCGCGCTGGGCATGCTGCCGGAGATGGCATCGGAAGACGAGATGGAAGCGGCCTAGCGCTGCTTCCCCTCCCAAGCCTTGGCCAGCCGCGCAAACCGGCTGTAGCCGTAGTTGACGGCGTTAATGAAGCCGTAGAATCCGTGCAGAAAGTAGCCGCGCAGCATATAGGCTTTGAAAAATCCCACAGGCAATTCGAATACGATGCGCAGAGCCAGCAGTGACGGCAGGCCACGCTTCAGCATGTCGGCTGCCTGCATGGTCGAATAGCGGTTGATCTTGTCGATGGTATGGGCGATGCCGCGCGAGGAGCGGTGTTCGATGATGCCCGCCAGCGTGACGATGCCGGCGCCCGGCGACATGCGCACGGAATCATGCACGGTGCTTTCGTCGAAGCGACCTGAGCGGCGGTCATAGAGGCGGATGGCGCGCACGCGATGCGAACGCCAGTCCGGCCGGCGGCGGCCGGGAAGAATTTCCACGATATCCATCCAGTAGCCGGCCTGCTTCGGCACGCCCTGCGCGAAAAGCGCCTGTATTTCCTGCGCCAGTTCCTGGCTTATCACCTCGTCGGCGTCGAGATTGAGCAGCCAGTCGTTGCGGCACTGCTCCTCGCCGAAGCGCTTCTGCCTGCCATATCCCGGCCATGGGTTATAAAGCGCCCGCGCCCCCGCCGCCTGGCTGACGGCCACGGTGTCGTCGTTGCTGCCGCTGTCGATGACGATGACCTCGTCCGCCCAGTCGCGCACGCTGGCGATGGTGCGGCCGATACGGTCGCCCTCGTTGACGGCGATGATGAATACGGACAGAGGAAGCCGGCTAGTCATGCTCGCCTGCCACATGCGGAAGATTGACAGCCAGGCTGAGGCTGTACCAGAACACTATGCCCGCCCAGTTGGCGAATACGCTCTGCGTTACGGCGAAGGGAAACAGCAGCGCCACCAGCGTGCCGACGCCTGCCATGGCCGGAATGCCGGAAGAATGGCGGAAGGACGCCTCTCGCAGGAAGCGCCGCGTTATAAGCCCCATGGCCAGCAGGAACACCGCCAGCGCCACCACGCCGCCGCTGACCAGCCATTCAAGGTACATATTATGCGGATGGATATCGCAGTAGCTGTTGCTCGTTTCTATCATGACCGACAGGCACAGATAGCGGAATTCCCCGGCGCCGATGCCGAACAGCGGCTGCTGAATCCACAGCGCAAGCGCATTGGTGTAGAGCTGGCCGTAAGGGCTGTGGCGAAAATTGGAGAGGTTCATCACCAGCTCATGGAAGCGGCTCTGCACCACATGCTGTGTCGCCAGCAGCGCCAGCAGCGCCACTAAAGCAATCGCGCCGAGAAGCACATGCTTCCGCAGCTGCGGCTCGCGCAGGAACACCAGCGCGCCCATCACGCCGATGGCCAGCAGCATGAGGATGGAAATGGTGCGCTCGCCGCTGACCAGCACCAGCGCCATCAGCATCAGCGCGAATATGATCACCGGCAGCAATGGCCGACGCCGGCTGATGGTTTCATACGTCCACAGCCCCATCGTCGGCAGGGCGACTTTCAATATCAGGTTGCCGAGATTCGGGTGCGTCAGCGGCCCGCTCAGGCGCACCGAGTCCCACAGCCGGTGGCCGGACAGCGACGTGCCGGTAATGTATTGCCAGCCGCCGTCGACCAGTAGCAGCGCCAATATGGCCAGATTGGTGCGGCACACCTTATGCAGCGCACCGGGCCGGTCAAGCAGCCAGAAGGACGCCGCCGCGAAGGGAATAAACCGCCCCCACACCAGCGCCGTGCTGAAAGAAGCGACTATCTCCGGCGCCGCCAGCGCATGCAGCATCAGGTAAATCCACAGGATGCCCAGGGCGCGGAATTCCGGCAGGGCCAGCCAGCGCCAGTGTTTTTCGACAGCGCAATAGAGCAGAAACATCGCCCCGATCAGGCACAGCGCGATATCGGCCCCGGCGCGCGTCAGCGCCAGCAGCAACGGCAGCAGGCAGAACAGCGCGAAAGCGCCCTCCTGCAACGCATGGGTGAAACGCCGGCGGTCAATGGACATGCGTTCGCCGCACTCCTTTCACGTGAGCCAGAAAACGGCTCATTTCCTCCAATGCCTTATCATTCACCGGCCGCAATGACCACTGCGAACACGCATAGCGCAGAAATTCCCGCGACAGCAGCGCCCGGTCCGCGCCCTCCAGCTGCCGGCGCGCCTTCCACGCCGAAGACACGCAACGGCGATAGAGCTGGCGGCGCATGGTTTCATCCAGGTCAGGAAAATCGCGCAGCATATGGCAGCTGGCCAGG
>JAGWLJ010000147.1 GCA_028873275.1 Pseudomonadota bacterium | reverse complement strand
ATTTGCTATTTTATGTTTTCCTGAATCATTGGGATGCACCCCGACCGAACAGTATATTCCCTCATGGCGTTGGGCGATGTCATGCACTTCGTCGAATTCCTCCATATCGGTGCAGATGGTTTGCATCACCCCCACCCCCGCCTCTCTCGCCCTGACGATCACCGCCTCCAGGTCGTCCCTGAAATCGGGAAAGTTGAGATGGCAATGGCTGTCGACCAGCATCAGGCCGCTTTCTCCATGAAGCGCGGAAATACAGGCTGAGGAGGCGGCAATAGTGTGCCGGAGGACAGAGTGAATTCAGGAGATAGGTGAGCAAAAGAACGTTTATCCATGGGCACCGCCAGAAAATCTAATATTTTAGCCGCGGAATCAGGTATAGCACATTGTAATACAATAGATATTTTTCTTATCGCCTCAGCCAGCGCATAAAGCACGGTGTTCATGCGCGCTATATCCGTTTTCTTCAGCGCCCAAGGTGCCTGCGCATCAATATAGGCATTGGCACGGCTGGCAGCGGCAATGATTTCTTCCAGCATCAAATGGATTTGCTGGTTATCCATAAAGTTATGCATATATCCTTGCGTTCTGGATTGGCCTAAATCCACAAGCGGCTGTATACCAGAAAAAAGATCATTCTCTGCCACGCTATACTGATACTCCGGCAGCTTCCCTTCGCAATTTTTTTGGATCATGCTCAGCGTGCGTTGAACAAGATTGCCAATATTATTGGCTAACTCGCTGTTAATTCTATTTATCATATTCTCGCGCGAAAAGTTTCCATCATTGCCGAACGGCACTTCGCGCATCAGGAACCAGCGCGTCTGATCGAGCCCGAATTCATCGACCAGAGCCTGCGGCGCAATGGCATTGCCCAGCGATTTCGACATCTTCTCTCCCTCGATCGTCCACCAGCCATGCGCAAAGATGCGTTTGGGCAGCGGCAGCCCGGCGGCCATCAGGAAAGCCGGCCAGTACACGGCATGAAAACGCAGGATATCTTTTCCAACCATATGCAGGTCAGCCGGCCAAAAACGCTCATAATCAGCAGTCTTATCGGGATACCCTAAAGCGGAAAGATAATTGGCTAGCGCATCGAGCCAGACATACATGACATGTTTTTCGTTGCCCGGCACGGGGATGCCCCATGAAAACGTCGTGCGCGAAATGGACAAATCCTTGAGCCCACCGCCGACGAAACTCTTAACCTCGTTATAGCGCGACTCCGGGCCAACAAAATCAGGATGTTCCGCGTAAAACTTCAACAATTTCTTCTGGAAGGCCGACAGGCGGAAGAAATAGCTCGGCTCCTCCACCCATTCCACATCGGCACCGGTCGGCGCCTTGCCGTTCACCAGCTCCGATTCCTGGTAATAGGCCTCGTCGCGCACCGAGTACCACCCGGAATAGCTGCCCAGAGTGATATATCCGCCCTCTTCCATTTTTTTCCATAACGCCTGCGCCGAGCGGACGTGCCGCGGCTCGGTAGTGCGGATGAAATCATCGTTGCTGATGTTCATCAGCCTGGTCAGATCGCGGAAATGCTGGGAATTGGCGTCGGCCAGCGCCTGCGGCGTCATGCCAACCGATTTAGCCGATTTTTCAACCTTCTGGCCGTGCTCGTCGGTGCCGGTGAGAAATTTTACAGTGCAGCCGGAAAGCCGCTTGAACCGTGCCAGCACGTCGCACGCCACCGAGGTATAGGCATGGCCGATATGCGGCCGGTCGTTGACGTAATAAATGGGGGTAGTGAGATAAAAATAATCGTCGTTCACGCCGCTGTTCCTATCTGGAAGCCTTCCTGACTGGCCATCGAATGAAAAAATCCGATAACCACCTGCTTGTAATCGAGATGCAGGCGTTCCGCCAATGAAAACTGATCGGCCGCCTGTTGCCATTTCATGGCCCACAGTCGCGCCGGATGCAACGTGGCGAGCCTGGCAAGGATGGCGGATTCTTCAGCCGGCACGGTGTCTTCCTCGATATCGGCGGCCTGCTGGGCCAGGCGCTTCAGCAGGCAGAGCATCAGCCGGCTGAACAGGCGCCAGTTGCGGTGCACCTGCCCGGCGGCGATCCGGTCGGCAAAGGCATGCACCCGGCCCATGTCGATCCCCGGCAGCGATGAAACCATCTCCAGCATCTCGCCATAGAGCTCGATGGCTCCCTGCTCCTGCAGCTCGACGGCGATGCCGGGAGAATAATCAGAGAGCGCCCCCAGCACGGCCAGCGACTGGCTGTCGATATCCGGCGCGATATGGCGCATGACGGAATGGAAATCCTCCCTCCTGAGCGGCTTGAGCCGAAGCTGGCGGCAGCGCGAGCGGATAGTGGGCAGCAACTGGCCGGGATTATGCGAGATCAGCAGCAGCAGGGCCTGCGGCGGCGGCTCCTCGAGAATCTTCAGAATGGCATTGGCCGCATGCGTCCCCAGCAGGTCGACGGCATCAACGATGACCACGCGCCACTGGCTTTCCCCTGGAGTCAGCGACAGGAACTGCGATATCTGCCGCGCCTGCTCGGCGGTGATTTCGCGGGCATCCTCTTCTTTCTTGGCGTCGTATAGCGGCTCGACGACCAGAAAATCGGCATGCGATCCGGCCTCCATGCGTCGGAATATGGGATGCTCGACACCAATCCCCTCCTCGCCGGAAAGCATGGTGCGCGCAAACCGATAAGCCAGCGTCGCCTTGCCGATGCCCCGCGGTCCGCTGATCAGCCAGCCATGAGCCAGCCGGCCGGAGGCAAAATCGCGCAGAAGCTGCACCTCCGATTCCTCATGGCCGAAGAGATGGGTGTTGGTTTTTGGAGTCATGGCCACAGCCTAAGCGAAGGCAAAGAGTGTGGCAATAAAGAAGCTAATGAGCGTGGCCGCGGCGCTGGTCGATTCCTGTATTGCCTGTTCTACGGTCAGCTTAGGACGGTAGGCATCGCCAAGTACCTGTTTATCGCTACGGGCTAAATCGAAAAGCTCTTGTATATCGCGGGTGATATTGCGACCATCAGACGAGTGCCCTGACGAGACAGGCTTTTATGAAATTCTAAAATGCCCTAAGGCGGTTGACGACATATTTTCTATTCTTCCAAAATCCAGTAACACGATGCGCTTCTTAGCCTGCTTTCTTTCTGCATCAACGAATTGCAGTAATTCCTGACCAAGTTCTTCAATAGTACTCTCGAAAACATCGACCACTTTTCGATCTATAATACTGGCGATCACAACGATTGGTCATGTCAATCTTCATTAGTTCACTATTAAGCGCTGTCGGAGTATTTCGATAATGCTAAGGTGCAATGCCTCTTTCTCCTGCCCGGCATCCACCACCACGCAGCGCTGCGGCTCCCGCTCGGCGATGGCGAGGAATCCGGCGCGTATCCGGTGATGGAAATCGATATCCATCGCCTCGAAACGGGTTTCGCCGCCACGGCGTTCAGCAGCGCGCCTGAGGCCGATGGCGGGATCGATATCGAGAATAATCGTCAGGTGGGGCATGAAATTGCCCAGCGTCAGGCTGTGCAGCATGCGGATATAAGCTTCCGGTAAGCCTTTGCCGATGCCCTGATAGACCAGGGTGGAATCCACGAAGCGGTCGCAGAGCACCGTTTTCCCGTCGGCGAGCGCCGGCTTCACCAGCTTGTTCACATGGTCGAGCCGGGCGGCATAAAAGAGCAGCGTCTCGGTGATCGGGTCCCATGCTTCCGCCTCGCCGTTGACCAGCAGGGAACGGATATGCTCGGCGCCTTTGGTGCCACCCGGCTCGCGGGTAACCGCATGCGGCAGCCTGCCGGCGGAAAAAGCCTCGTCCAGTAATTTAAGCTGTGTCGACTTGCCGCTGCCCTCGCCGCCTTCCAGCGTGATGAAGCGGCCTGTCATGACTGCCCGCTTTCTGTCATGGCTGCTGGCGGTGGGAGATATAATAATTGAGCGTGGCAAGGAGGCGCTTCATGCCGGAGAGCTTCTCCACCCCTTCGCCCGCCACCAGCGGCACCGTGCGCGCATCGCCGCCTTCCGGCGTGATGACCAGATCGGCCACATGCGCGCCCTTGGCCACGGGAGCAGGCAGCGGATCGATATATTTCAGGGTGAATTTTACCTCGCCCTCGGCATTGGTGGGCAGCGTCATCACCACGTCGCTGTCGGCCACCAGGGACACCTGCGGTTGCCGGCCGAACCATACATCAGCGTCGGCGATCTTCTGGCCCTTATGCACCAGCGTCCTGTTTTCGAATTCGCGGAAGCCCCAGCGCAGCAGCTTATCCCCTTCCTCCACCCGCTCGTTGTCGCTCTCCATGCCGTTGATGACCAGAATCAGCCGGCGGTCTCCCTGTTTGGCCGACAGGGTGATGCCGTAGCCACCGGCGTCGGTATGACCGGTCTTGAGGCCGTCGACGCCGATAGTGCCGCCAAGCAGCCGGTTGCGGTTGCCCTGAGTAATGTGGTTATAGGTGTATTCGCGTTCGCTGAAATAATGATAGTCCTCGGGAAAATCGGTGATGAGGTGCTCGGCCAGCGTGGCAAGGTCGCGCGCCGTCATGACATGGTTGGGATCGGGCAGCCCGGTGGCATTGGCGAAATGGCTGTGCACAAGCCCCAGTTTCGCGGCCATACGGTTCATTTCGGCCACGAACGCCTCTTCCG
>JAGWLJ010000146.1 GCA_028873275.1 Pseudomonadota bacterium | reverse complement strand
GCGATCGGGCGTGACATTGCTATACTTGCCTAAAAGCAACGACGATTCAAAAAAAGATAATGGCATCAACACTCCCTGCTCGCCTGATGTGCGAGATTATCTACGTTAAAAACGCGAAATCAATTAATGTTTTTTTGATAATAAAAAACGGAGGGAAGCACAGTTTTTTATTTTTATTGCGATATAAGCAGTTATCGCACCCAATGGCTCTTTTATTAACGCCCCTTCGACGCCTCTGCAATTTATTCAGCGCAACTAGTTGTATTTATTGCTGAAAACATATTACATTCGTTTTAATTTTAGCCTCACCGAACAGCATTTTATTTTTTAAAAATAATAAATTAGCAGATGCCTTAATAGATGCTTCGCCCTTTATTGGCATTTTTTTAACGCGGATTTGTTATGACGCGTGAAGAGAATTCTATTTGGATATCGTTGTGTTACATCGACGAATGTTGGTCGCAATGGCGAGGTGCCTGGTACCGTTCCTGGCATCGCTGCCATCTGCGGCCTGGGCGGCAGTAGGAATTCCACCCGCCGCCGATGCCGGGCGCATGGCGCACGATCTTGAGGTTCCTGCCGCTCCAAAAGCCGAACCCGGCGCCATCCCCGCACCTTCGACAGCTGAAGTTCCAGCGCCGCCAGGCGCCGATCAGATGCACTTCGTCTTAAGCAGAATCGTTCTGGAAGGCGCCCACCGCTATCCGGAACATGAGCTGCTTGCACCTTACCAATCTCTGATCGGCACGGAAATTCCGCTCAGCAAAATCTACGACGCCGCCAGCGACATTGCACGCCGCTACCGTGAGGATGGATATGCCTTTGTCAACGTGGAAGTGCCGCCACAACGCATCGAAAACGGTATTGTCCGCATCCGCGTGGTGGAAGGCTTCATCGCGCGGGTAGTGATGGAAGGCGTTGATGAAACCAGTATCCTGAAAAATACCGAGGAGCAGATCGTAGCCATGCGGCCGCTGCAGGTGCGGACGCTGGAGGAGATCCTTCTCCTGCTCAATGACCTGCCGGGCCTGAACGTGAAAGCCGTCGTCGAGCCCGATCCTATCGATGCCACGGAAGGAGCCCTGCTGCTGAGACTGACAGCCGAACGCAAGCCGGTCAGCGCGGGCGTCAGCGTGGATAACTATAGCTCGCGCTACACCGGGCGGTGGCAGATAACGCCGCAGGTGCAATACAACGACATGTTCACCGCCTACGACAAGACCGTCCTCGCCGGCGTTTCCAGCATTCCGGACAGCCTGGCGCGCTACTTCTCGGTACAGCACAGCATCCAGCTCGACCTGCGCACCTCGGTCACCTTCAACGCCGCTTTCAGCCACAGCGAACCGGGTTACAAGCTGGCCGTTGACGGCATCATCAGTAACGCCAGAGACTTCAGCGTGACCATCTATCACGCCCTGCTGCGCACGCGCGAGAAAAACGCCTCGATCAACCTCAAACTGGATGCCAACAATCCATCAAGCGATATTCTGGATGATACGCCTCTTTACCGCGATCGCATCCGCGCCCTGCGCCTTGGCGGCAGCTTCGACATGGTCGATCCGTGGCAGGGCGTCGACCTTTTCACGGCAACACTGAGCAAGGGACTTAACATCCTCGATGCGCGCCCTACCGGCTCGTTCGATCTTTCGCGCGCGCAGGGCAGAAGCGACTTTACCAAGCTGGAATGGAGCGCCTCGCGCCTGAGCAATATCGGCGGCGGATTCAGCCTGTATGCGCTGACTCAGGGGCAATACGCCACCTCGCCGCTCCTGTCCTCCGAGCAGTTCGGTTATGGCGGGCAGCTGATAGGCAAGGCCTACGATCCTTCCGAAATTACCGGTGACCGTGGCGTCAGCTTCACTACCGAATTGCGCTATGACAACGTTCCCGAGATCCGCGGAGCGAAAGCCCAGCCCTTCCTGTTTTACGATATCGGCAAGGTATGGAACCTGAGCCGGGGTTCGAACAATATATCGGCCGCTTCCGCCGGCGCCGGCTTCCATCTTCAAATCAACCAGAGAATGTACGGCTCCGCCACCATCGCCTGGCCGCTGACGCGCAAGCCACAGGCTGCGCAGGCGGGCAACGCCTTCGCACCGCGCATCGGTGTGTCGCTGTCCTACACCTTGGAGTGATTATGCCAGGTCCGCTTCGGAGGCTGCCTGGGCGAACTCGATCGGAGAGGCTTTATGATTGCGCAGCCGACTGTGGCGAATGCCGTAGCCGAAATAAATGGCGAATCCCAGAATGAAATAAGGGATCAGCGCCACGAAGGTCGCCCACAGGGTGGAGATCAGGAACAGGCAGAAGGCCATGCCCAGCCACGGTGTGACTTTCGGGAAAGGCACCTTGAACGGACGCGGCAGGTTAGGCTCCTTGCGGCGCATGTAGAACACCGTGAAGCAAATGATGGTGAAGGCCATCAGCGTGCCGAGATTGACCAGATCGCCCAGGTCTTCGATCGGTGTCATGCCGGCCACCACCGCCGAAAGAATGCCCACGAGGATGGTATTGAGCCAGGGCGTCTTGAAGCGCGGGTGCACATGGCTGAACAGCGGCGGCAGCAGCCCATCGCGCGCCATGGTGTAGAAGATGCGCGTCTGGCCGTACATCAGCACCAGCATCACCGACGACAGGCCGCAGATGGCGCCGATCTTGACGGTGAAAGCCAGCCACGGCAGATGGATGGCGTCAACGGCCACCGCGATGGGATCGGGCACATCGAGCGTGGTGTATTTGACGATGCCAGTCAGCACCAGCGATACTAATATATAGAGAATAGTGCAGACGGTCAGCGACCCGACGATGCCGATCGGCACGTCGCGCTGCGGGTTCCTGGCTTCCTGCGCCGCCGTGGACACCGCCTCGAAACCGACATACGCGAAGAAGATGTAGCTGGCGCCGTGGAACACGCCGCTCCAGCCGAAATGGCCGTATTCGCCGGTATTGGCCGGAAGGAAAGGATGCCAGTTGGCGGGAGTAATGTAAAACAGGCCGAAGGCGATGAAGAGAAGAATCACCGCCACCTTGATGATGACAATAATGTTATTGACCGTCGCCGATTCCTTGACGCCCACCACCAGGAGCATGGTCACTACGGAAAGCCCCAGCGCGGCGGGAAGATTGAAGATGGCCTTGCCGGCGGCGCCGGAAGCAAGCGTCACCTTCATGCCGGTCGCTGCCGCCCATTCCGGCGGCACGATGATATGGAAATCCTTGAGGAAGCTAACGATATAGCCTGACCAGCCCACCGCCACCGTCGATCCGGCGATGCCATACTCCAGCAGCAGCAGCCAGCCCACAATCCAGGCGAAAATCTCGCCCAGGCTGGCATAGGCATAGGAATAGGCGCTGCCGGACACGGGCAGCATCGAGGCCAGTTCGCCGTAGCAAAGCGCCGCGAAGGCGCAGCAGCAGCCGGCCAGTATGAAGGAGAGGATGATGGCCGGGCCGGCGAACTGCGCCGCCGCCTGGCCGGTCATGACAAAAATACCGGTGCCGATGATGCAGCCGATGCCCAGGCTAACCAGGTTGGCCGCCGTCAGGGTGCGCTTGAGCTCGCCTTTTTCCGATTCCTGCTGAATCAGCGCCACCGGCTTCTTGAGCATATATTTCGACAATGCCATGATTCCTCCCTTTGGCTATTGGCTACAGCGTTATCTTGCTTTATATAGAAGGTCAATATGAAGAGATACCTGGCGATAGCGGCTTTTATCCTTGGCCTGGCCGGCGGAGGGTCTGCGCATGCGGGCGACCATGCCGCCATGAATCATGCGGCTATGGCGAAAACAGAAAAATCCAGCGTGTTGCTGACCCTGGTGCCGCAGGATACGCTGATGGCCGGCAAGCCGGTCACCGTGCTGGTAAAGCTCAATAATGTTCAGCAGCACTCGCTTATTACTCCCGACCAGCTGGAGGTGACGCATACGCAGCCGCTGCACCTGCTGCTGATCGACCAGACCTTCACCGATTACCAGCACATCCATCCTGAGCCGACTGCCACGCCCGGCATCTACAGCTTCACCTTTACCCCGGCGCTGCCCGGCGCTTACCGGGTATGGGCGGACGTCACACTCAAATCCACCGGCACACAGGAATTCGCCATGGCCGACCTGGGCAATTATCACCCGGGCGCCATCGACCGCAGCGAGCGCAACGAAACGGTCATGGAAGGCTACCGTTTCGGCCTGTCTTTCGACAAGCCGCCGGTGGCCGGCGGCGAATCGGTGGCCATGATCCATGTCACCAGCAGCAGCGGCCAGCCGGTGGATACGCTGGAGCCGGTGATGGGCGCGTTCGCGCATCTGGTGGGTTTCTATGACGACTTCCATACCGTCCTCCATACCCATCCCATGGATGGCGAAGCGGCGGACAGCACCGCACGCGGCGGCCCGGACCTGATGTTCCACCTGATGCCGCAAAAATCCGGCTTCATCCGACTCTTCGCACAGGTAAAAATCAACGGAAGGGAGCTGTTCGTGCCGTTTGGAATAAGCGTTGAGAAAGCGCCTTAAATCGCCTTACACCGCGCCGCCAGCCAAATGCGCTCATGCTCATCGAGCGCATCGGAAAGTTTGTCCAGCGCCCAGACATGATAGCGATTAAGCCATTCCTTTTCCGCCGCCGTCAGCATCGACGCATCAACCAGCCGGGTGTCGATGGGA
>JAGWLJ010000145.1 GCA_028873275.1 Pseudomonadota bacterium | reverse complement strand
GAGATCTCCGCGCAGGGTGAACACGCCGAAAATGGAGATCGCCAGCGTCGTCAGCAGAATCGAAATGCAGCTGACCGCCATAATGATGAAAGTGAGGCGTCGCTTGAGAGATACGTTATGTAAAAGCCGCATATCGCCCTACCTCCCGATCACCTTGAGGGCGCTTTCAAGCATGCCGGCGTCGGCATGCAGCTTGGCCGCATCGATCGGTTTTGTATTGACGATGAATTTGATTTTATTGTCGCTGGCGACGAATTCGATCATGCCGCCCCGGGCGGCAAAACCGTCGATGTCGCTGACAGTCAGCACCGGCTGGCCTTTCAGGCCGCCCAATATGTCGTCCAGCCGGCTCGCCTCGGAAGCTCCGATAAATACGATATGGCAATGGCTGGCGATATTCTTTGCATTCTTCTCCTGCACCAGGGAAAGATTCAGCTTTGCGCTCGACGCTGCCTTGAATACCTCGGCGGTTTTCGCCATGGGCGTATCCCCGGCCACGCAGATATCAATGCTGCTCTGCTTGCTGATCGCTTTGCCGTCCGGCCACTCGATAAATTTGACGAAGTTGTAGATGAAGGCCGCTTTGACGAGGTATTCCTTGTTGTCGTCAGCGCGCACGATGCCGGCCGGTCCGCAAACGCTGAAGACCGAGAAGGCAATCGCATAAAGTAAAAATCGTTTCAACACGCGCCGGGATTTCCTCATAAGGTGCCGCCATCACCGCGGCAACATTTTGCATGGACAGTATTTTCGCTGCCTCAAAGATATCAGCCGGAAGTTAAAAAAGGGCTTATTAAAGTTAAGGGAATCCTTATCGGGCACGAGGTCACCGAAGAAGAAAACTGTTGCAATAATGCCGCAGAGATAAATTAATCCGCTCTTTCACTGACAAAAGGGCGTTCCAAGAGCTCGGTAATCATGCGGTCGACCGGAGAGTTTTCGTAAATAATTCGATAAATTGCCTCGCAGATCGGCATCGGCACGTTGAATTTCCTGGCCAGCCGACTGACCGATTCGGCGGCGATCACGCCTTCCGTGGCGCCTCTGCCTCGGCTTGCCAGCACATCGTCCTTGGATTTTCCTTCGCCGATAGCGATGCCGAACGACATATTGCGCGATTTCGGGCTGCCGCAGGTCAGGATAAGATCCCCCAGGCCCGATAGCCCCATCAGGGTTTCATACTGCCCTCCCTTGGCAATCGCCAGACGCCCCATCTCCACAAAGCCGCGCGTCACCAGCGCCGCCCGCGCGTTTTCTCCCAGATTGCGGCCCAGCGCAATGCCGCAGGCGATGGCGATGACATTCTTGACCGCGCCGCCGATTTGCGCGCCGATGATATCCTCCGTCATGTAAGGACGGAACAGGCGGCCGCCGATGGCATAGACGAGCAGATCCCACAGCGATTTATTCTCACAGGCGATGGTGGTGGCGGTGGGAAGGCCGCGCGCCGCTTCATCGGCGAAATTCGGCCCGGAAATAACGGCAATCGGATTGCGCGGCAGGATCGACTTGGCGATTTCGCTCATCAGCATCAGGCTGCCGCGCTCAACGCCTTTGCTGGCAATGACCACCGGAATATTCGGCGCCAGCATGTCCGAAACGGTGATGCATACGGAGCGCAGGATATGCGATGGCACTGCGATGATCAGCAAATCGCCCTGGCAGACCTCGCTGATCCTGTCGGTCACGGTAATCGCCGGATCGACAAAAACCGACGGCAGGTAAATATCGTTGATACGGTGCGCCAGGATGGAGCCCAGCACATTGGCGTTGCGCGTGCCCAGCGTTACGCTGCTGCCGGCGCGGTTGGCGACGATGCCAAGCGCCGTGCCCCAGGCCCCGCCGCCGATGACCCCGACGCGGTAACGATTGGCGCTGTCTTCCATGTTACGGTTTGACAACGGGTTCAGGCAGGCTGCCGCCGGGATGCCAGTCCTCGTTGAAGACGCAAACGATGTCGCCGCCGTGACGCAAGGTGAATTGCTTGGCGACACGCTCGACCACGATATAATCGCCGCGCGTGCGGTAATTGATCAGCGATTCCTCACCCTGCGCGTCCACCATGAAGAAAGCTGGCAGGTCGGCATTCTTGTTGCGGAACTCAAAGTAGGTAAACAACCCGTCGTCGAAAATGCGGATGGGCGCGATGACATCGGTGCCGGAGATGGTGTATTTGAAGTTATACTTGCCGGGATCGTCGTCGGGATTGGGCGTCGGCACCGCATCGAGATAGTTGCTGACTGTCTGCGTCTGCCCCTGGTCGGGATACATGAAGCGCATGACAAATGTCATGTCCTTGTCGTCGATATCATCCGTCTCGCGGGCATGCAGCTCAAACAGATAGGTATGCTTGTTAGTGATCAGCGTCATATTGGTCGTGGCGTCCTGCTCGACCGGTTTCAGAAATAGGCGGTTGCCTGACGGATTGATCATCCATGCCGTCGAATCGCCCATGGAGATGGTCTTGATCTGCTCGTCCTCGCCAAATTCGATGGCCGATTCATAGCGGTAATGACCGGTAAACTTGAAGACCTGGTCGGACTGGTACATGACCACGCGCACGCGGTGATCGACCTGGATCGGCTTCGCTTCGCGCAGGGCCAGCGCCGCTTCCGGGCGCATGACGCATAACGCCGCCAGCGCCGCCGAAATGCCGCTTATGATACGTATTTTGCTCATGCCCGCCATTACAACCGCCTGGTTCGATACTGCGTCACGACGAAGTGGAACGGTTTTACTTTGTCCGACTTCTCATCTAATGCAATGCCTTCATACTGGAAAGCGATATCTGCCGACCACGAGGATTTTTTGATGACGCCGGCTTCTTCCACATCGGCGTCATAAGCCACCTCCATCTCGCTCCGGTCTGGAATCGCCTTCACCGAGACCACCTCGATCTTGCGCTTGGAATGGCGTTGATACATCGCCACCGGGCTGGCGGGATTGTGCGGATCGATCGCCTGCTGGAATTCCTTGAAGGCTTCCGGCGAACTCTGGCTCCTGACGCCGCTGATATTGCGGCCGAACGTGTCGATATCGTATTCCTCGCGCAGCTGTACATAATTCTTGCCGAGGAATTCCAGCAGCGCCTCGTTCGCGCTCTCACCCTTGCGCTGCACGAGCGTGTGGATGCGCGGCAGGTCGTCGTTGATGTTATTGGTGCTGACGATGAACGGCACGGAGGATTGCAGCGGATACAGCGACTGCATGGCCGTCATAGCGATCAGGAAGGCGAGGAAAGACAGCGCCGCCAGCATGATATGCACATAGCGTTCGGCCATGGGATCATGCACATGGATGTCATACATGGCACGCGCTTCGCGGAAATATTCACCGGTTCGAATCTTCGCGGCGGCGTCCAGGTAATCGTCCATCGACTGGTCGGTTGGATTCATGCCTTGGCCGCTCTTTCCCTTGATTTCATGGCGCTCATTGTATAGCAAAAAGGAAGAAATCACTACCGCTTTGTTGCTTGACAGGGCAGAAGCGGCGCGATTAAATCCCACGCGTTCACCAGACAGCTCATAGCATGGAAAAGTTAACAGAATCTTTCGCCATGGGCGGATATGCCGCTTACGTATGGCCTTCCTTCCTTATCACGGCGCTGGTCATGCTCGGCATGATGGCGGTCAGCATGCGCTCGCTGCGCAAGGCGCAGAAGACGCTCGCAGAGCTGCAGGAATCCCCGGGAAATGAGGCGTAATTCCCGGCATCCCAAATGAAGCCAAAGCATCAGCGGCTCCTTTTCATTACCGTCAGTATGATGTTCCTGTGCGCCGCCACGCTGCTGACGCTGCGCGCCTTTCGCGACAACCTGGTATTTTTTTACAGCCCTTCCGACCTGACGCATCAGGCGATCCCTCCCGATCGCACCATCCGCATCGGCGGACTGGTGGCGGCGGGGAGCATCGCGCATAGCGGCCAGCGCATCACCTTCGTCATTACGGATGGCACCGCCAATATCAGCGTCGCCTATGAAGGCATGCTGCCCAGCCTGTTCCGCGAGGGCCAGGGCGTCGTCGCCGAAGGGCACCTGGCCGATCCGGCGCATTTCCTGGCCAACACCATCCTCGCCAAGCACGATGAAAAATATATGCCCAGGGAAGTCGTCGATGCGCTGAAGCGCTCCGGCCAATGGCGCGGGCAATGACCGCCGAGCTTGGCCTGTTTTTCCTGATTCTTGCCCTGCTCGTGGCGCTGCTGCAGTCGGCGTTTCTGCTGCCGCTGCCGCACCTGCGCCGCCTGATCGCGCCTTCCCTGCCTGCCGCCGCCTGGCTGCAGGCGTTGCTGATCTCGCTGGCCTTCGCCACGCTGGTTATCCTGCGGCTGGATTCCGATTTCAGCGTTACGGTGGTGGCGGAGAATTCCAACCGGACCTTGCCGGTACTCTACAAAATTGCCGGCGCATGGGGCAATCACGAAGGCTCGATGCTGCTATGGGTATGGGTGCTGGCGATATTAGGGGCGATTTTCTCCCTCCTGCCTGCAGGGGGAGGAATACGATATACCGCCGGCGCCGTGCAATCCGCCATCTGCGCCGGATTCCTGCTGTTCATCCTTTTTACCTCCAGCCCCTTCTCCCGCATCTTTCCGCCGCCGCCGGATGGCTCGGCGCTCAACCCGCTGCTGCAGGACATCGCGCTTTCCATTCACCCGCCGCTGCTTTATCTC
>JAGWLJ010000144.1 GCA_028873275.1 Pseudomonadota bacterium | reverse complement strand
TCTTCTTTTTTGCAGATGCAGGCATGATTATTCCTCTCTGTTAGGGAAAATTATAAGAAACAGTAAGGTCAAATTAGCACCACAAGAGCGTTATGGCAACATTTCTGCTGCAAAAAACGTTATCCATCCTCCAAATGCAGCAGCATCGCTCCCCCGATCATCAGCACAACCAGCGCCGGCGTCCAGGCGGCCAGCCATACCGGCAGCGTGCCGGCGGAACCTAGCGCAAAGATGATATCGGTGAAAAAATGCATCAAAAATCCGCTGACAACGCCGGCGACGATGAGCAGGCCGATCCTGCCGCGCCGCGGCAATCTGAGCGAGAACACCGCCGCCACGAAGACGGTGCCGGCCATCAGGAATGGGTTGGACAGCAGGCTGTGCCAGTAAAGCCGGTGACGCAGCGCCGAAAAGCCGGCATTCTCAAGCATTCTTACAAAGGACGGCAGCCGCCAGAAGGACATGGTCTCCGGCGAGGCGAAGCTGTCCTGAATATGAGTGAGCGTCAGCGTGGTGGGTAGAACGTAGGACGATAGCGATTGTGGCGGATAGCCTGGTACGGAGCGGATGACCTTGTTCAGGCGGAGCTCGCCCGGTTCGAGCGTGGCACTCTCAGCATCCAGCCGCTCGGCAAACCGCTCATTCTTGTCGAAGGTGAAGACGATGACGTTGGAGAATCCCATAGTGTTCTGCGAGATCCGCAACGCGTAAATAATATGCTCGCTGATATTATGGTCAGCATCGTTCTCAACCTGCCGCAGCCAAAGCCCGGAGGAAGAGATAGAAAGCAGGCTGGGCGTACCATTGACGTATTTATCCTCAAGATGCTCATAGCGCAGCAATAGCGCAGCAGCCAGCGGGTTGAACGCCGTGGTGAGGAAAACGCCAAGCATCAGCACCACCGCCAGCGCCGGGGCGAGAAACTGCCACACCGACACGCCGGCCGCACGCGCCACCACCAGCTCATGCGTGCGCGTCAGCCGGGTCAGCGCCAGCATGCTACCGACCAGCACGGCGTAGGGCGTGAGTTTCATGGCCAGAAATGGAACGCGCAGTAGCGCCATTTCCAGAACTATCGACAACGGTGCCTCGTGCACACCGGAAGCACGGCGCAGCAATTCGATGATGTCAATCATCAGGCTGATGCCCACCAGTCCGGTCAGCGCCAGCAGGATCGCCAGAATAAAATGGCGGCCGATATAAACCGACAATATCCAGGGAAGTTTCATGCCATTGCCTTACTGGTTTTATTGCCCGGCATATGATCCACCAGGATCCACCAGGCCGCCGCCGCCGGCAGCAGCAGGGTAAGATAGGCAAATGGCACGGCGACGGCATGAGCCACGGTTTCCCCGCGTAAACCTATGGCGGCAAACAGGATCGCCACGCCCGCTACCGTCGCCAGGGTGACGCGCTGCCAGTGACCGCGGCGATTGAATTCGCCGGAGAGCAATACAGCCAGCGCCACCAGCGCCAGCGTCAGCGCATAAGCCGGCCAGATGATGCGCTGATGCGCTTCGGCAAAACGTTTCTGCAATTCTTCGGGCGGCAGGGCATCATTGTTCCCGAAAAGCTGTCCTAAAAACATCTCCTGCGTGTCAAGCGGCCGCTCTTTCATGCCTTGCGCGTACAGGCTGATATCGAGTGTGTAGCTTTCAAAATTGAGCAGCGACAGCTTGCCGTTCTGCATCTCCTGTCTATTGCCGTTCTTGAGTAGAAAACGCGGTCCCTGCGGCGTTTCCACCAGCTTGCCTTCCTCAGCCATCATGGTGATGGAGGATTGCGGCTGGCGGTGGTCATGCACGAGGATGCCGTGCAGCACGCCGTCCCTGTCGCGTTCACGAATGAACACGGTCAATCCCTCGACCGGAGTATTGAACACACCGTCCTCCAGCAGGATCGAAGCGTAATTGTTGCGCAGATAATTCTGCATGTCGCGAAACTTGCCGTAGCTGACTGGCATCAGGTAGAGCGAGATGGCGTAGCCCACCAGCGCCACGCCCAACGCCGCCTGCAGAGCCGGCATGGCCAGCCGCCATTTGGATAGCCCCGCCGCCTGCATGACTATCAACTCGCTGTCGGTCTTGAGCTTGTTATAGACAAAAATCACCGCGCAAAAGAACGAGGGTGGCAGTATCATCATTACGAGCGACGGGATCAGCAGCACGGTCAGCTTGACGAATATCGCGATCGATACGCCCTGATTGACGATAAAGTCAATAAAGCGCAAGGCTTGCGTCAGCCAGACGATGCTGGTAAGGCTGAACGTGATCAGCAGCGTCGAGTGGACGAGGTGCCGGACAATATATCTGCTGTAGTGATACATACCTATTGCATAGCGCGTAAAGCATAGAAAAGGAAGCCCGTATGAAGATTCATTTTGCGGACATCGGTGCCGTCAGAAACAAGCCAGATGAAGTGATGATATTCCTGGTCGGAGCCGATAAGAGACTCTCCACCGCGGCACAGGCTGCCGACAAACGTGTGGGCGGGGCGCTGTCGCGCGCGGTGAAATCGGGCCGGTTTTCTGCCAAGCGCGGACAGGTGGCGAATGTGGTCGCCGCGGCGGGCGTATTGCTCATTGGCACTGGCGAGACAAAAGCCCTTGATTTTCAGTCGCTGGAGAACTTAGGCGGAGCCTTGATCCCGCACCTCAACGCGGCCGGCGTCAAATCGGCTACGCTGGTAGTTGAGGACATCAAAGGTACAAAAATCTCCCTGCCGGAAGCAGCTGCCCGTATCGGCTACGGCGCGCTGCTGCGCAGCTACCGTTTCGATAAATACCACACCAAAATGGAAGATGATCAGAAACCGACGCTGCAGGCCCTTACGATTGCCCTCTCGAATGCCAAAGTGGCACAGGCGCCTTTCTCCGAGCTGGAAAAAGTAGCCGAAGGCGTATTTTTTACCCGTGACCTGGTCAACGAGCCGGCCAATGTCATCAATCCGGAAACCCTTGCGGAAGAAACCAGAAAGCTCAGTAAGCTCGGAGTCGAGGTCGAGGTGCTGGGCGAACCGGAGATGTACAAGCTGGGGCTGGGGGCGCTGCTCGGCGTCGGCCAGGGATCCTCGAAGGAATCGCAGCTGGTTATCATGCGCTGGAATGGCGGCGGCAAGGGGAAAGCCCCGGTCGCCTTCGTCGGCAAGGGCGTCACCTTCGACACCGGCGGCATCTCGATCAAGCCGGCCGCCGGCATGGAAGAAATGAAATGGGACATGGGCGGCGCCGGCGTCGTCATCGGCCTGATGAAAGCGCTGGCGGGCAGGAAGGCGAAGGTTAATGTCGTCGGCGTGGCCGGGCTGGTGGAGAACATGCCCGGCGGCAACGCCCAGCGCCCCGGCGATGTCGTAAAATCCTATTCCGGTCAGACCATCGAGGTGCTCAACACCGACGCCGAAGGCCGCCTGGTGCTGGCTGATGCACTGTGGTATACAGAAAAGCACTTCAAGCCAAAAATGATCATCGATCTAGCGACGCTGACCGGCGCCATTATCGTTGCACTCGGCACCTCGCGCGCCGGGCTGTTTTCCAATGACGACCGGCTTGCCGAGCAGCTGTTCAGAGTGGGCAAGGAGATCGGCGAGGAAGTATGGCGGCTACCGCTGGCCGAGGTTTACGACAAGCAGATCAACTCCGACATCGCCGACATGCAGAATATCGGCAAGGAGCGCGAGGCCGGCAGTATCACCGCCGCCCAGTTCCTGCAGCGCTTCATCGAGAAAGGCACCCCCTGGGCGCATCTCGACATCGCCGGCGTCGCCTGGGCCAAGAAGGATTCCGACACCGTGCCCAAAGGCGCAACGGCGTGGGGGGTAAGGCTGCTCAACCAGCTGGTGAAGGAATACTACGAAGGCAGGTAATGACCACCATCCAATTCTACCACCTCACCGCCACGCCGCTGGAGCGCGCCCTGCCCAGGCTGCTTGAAAAAGCCTATGCGGGCGGATTCAAAACGCTGCTGCTGGCCTCGTCGGAAGAGCAGGCAGAACGCTTCAACCAGCTGCTGTGGACCTATAACCCCGGCAGTTTCCTGCCGCATGGCAGCCTCAAGGATGGCAACAGCGAGCAGCAGCCGATCCTTATCTCCACCTCCATGGAACCGCTCAACCGGGCCAATCTGCTGGCCGTCACCGATGGCAGTGTGCCCACGCAACCGGAGTCTTTCGAACGCATCATCGACATTTTTGACGGTAACGACCCGACCGCCGTCGAAGCCGCCCGCAAGCGCTGGACCGGCTATAAGAATTCCGGCCACGCCCTCAGCTATCTGCGCCAGAATGAAAGCGGCGGATGGGAACAGAAAGCGGCTTAAGCCCTGCGGCCCTCTTGCATCTGCGGCTAAATCCTTTATTACCCTCGCATGTCCTCTGTTTCTCCCATCGCGGCTCGCCGCACTTTCGCCATCATCTCGCATCCCGACGCCGGCAAGACGACGCTAACCGAGAAGCTGTTGCTATTTGGCGGGGCGATTCACCTGGCCGGGGCGGTCAAGGCCAAGAAAGGCGGCCAGTCGGCGCGCTCGGACTGGATGGAGATCGAGAAGGCGCGCGGCATTTCCGTCACCGCCTCGGTGATGACATTCGAATACGAAGGCTGCACCGTCAACCTGCTTGACACGCCCGGCCACAAGGATTTTTCCGAGGACACCTACCGCGTGCTCACCGCCGTGGATTCGGTGGTGATGGTGATTGA
>JAGWLJ010000143.1 GCA_028873275.1 Pseudomonadota bacterium | reverse complement strand
GTTCATGCGTTCGAGCAGTTCGAACCCGTCCATTTCGGGCATATTGATGTCGACCAGCATGAGGTCGATCGGCTGCTGGCTGGCCGCGTGCAACAGGTCGAGCGCCTCCTCGCCGTTGCGGGCAACCATGAAGTTGCATTGCAGGCGGGCACGCTCAAGCAGCCGTATCTTGATGAGGTCGATATCCGCCCGGCTGTCGTCCACCAGCAGCAGATTGGCCAGCCGTTTGTTGCCCGGCTGCACCGTGTTGTCCTGCGCCGACATCGCGGGGCTGTCCGCCTTCTCCGTGCCGGAAACCGCCGGCAGTCTGGGAAGGGTGAAAAGGAACGTCGCTCCGGCGTCGGGATTGGACTCGTACCAGATCCTGCCCCCATGCGATTCGATAATCTTCTTGCAGATGGCGAGGCCCAGCCCCAGCCCGCTGTCGTGGTTAAGGCGCTTGAAAGGCTCGAAGACCTTGTGGCGATGTGCTTCTTCAATGCCGGGGCCATTATCCTTGACCGAGAACAGCCACTGGTTCGCCCCGTCCTCGGCGCTGATGCGGATGGACGGCGTCGTCTGGCAGTGGCGAATAGCGTTGGCCAGCAGGTTCTGCAGCACCTGCACCAGCTGCATGCGGTTTGCGTAGACCTGCGGCAAAGCATCATAGGTAATCGTGGCCTTGCGCTCTTCGATCAGCGCGCTCAGGTTCTGCTTCACGTCTTCCAGCACGGCGGCAACATCGCAGGCGTCCTTGGCCACCTGCTGCGCCGGATCGTCGAGCCGCGTATAGAAATACACGGTGTCGATCAGCCGGTTCATGCGCTCGGCGGCATGCTGCACGTGCTCCAGGTACAGATTGGATTTTTCCGAAAACTTCTCATTGCTGGCGATCAGTTCGAGGAACGACACGATGGTGCGCACCGGTTCCTTGAGATCGTGCGCCAGCGCGCGCGTGAAGATTTCGAGCGAGGTCTGCTGCTCATGGATGCGCCGCTGCATGATACAATGCTCGATGGCCACCTGGATGGTGCGCTGAAGCGCGTCGGGCGTGATCGCCGATTTGACGAGGTAATTCTGCGCGCCTTCCTGGATGGCGGCAACGGCGACGGCCTCGCTGCCCTGCCCGGTCAGCATTACCACCGGCACGAAAGGATGGCGGGCGCGGATGCGCTTGAGCACATCCAGGCCGTTGCGGCCGGGCAGCGAGTAATCGAGCAGGATGCAGGAGGGCTGCTCCTTCTGGAGGTGCTGCATGGCCTCCTCGCCGTCGGCGGCTTCGGAAATGCTGCAGGTCGCTCCGGGTATCTGCCTCAGGGCGCGGCCGTAGAGCAACCGGTCGTCCTCGCTGTCGTCAACAACGAGTATTTTCAGGGCTTCATTTTTGAAAAAATCATTCATGGTGACCATCCTTCGGTAGCAGGGCGATTTCAAACCAGTATTCCTTGAGGCGCTTGATCGCTTCAATGAGCCCGTCAAAACTGACCGGCTTCTGGACATAGGTGTTGGCGCCCATGTGGTAGCACGCTTCAACGTCGCGCTCGTCGGAAGAGGTGGTGAGAATGATGACCGGCATGCGCCTCAGGGCGTTATCTTCCTTGATCAGCCTCAGCGTCTGGCGGCCGTCGAGGCCGGGCATGTTGAGGTCGAGCAGCACCAATCCCGGCCGCTCCGGCTGGCCCGGCTCCGGCGTAGTGCTGGAACGCTTGAGGAAATCCAGCGCTTCGCGCCCGGAACGGCACCAGGAAATGGGATTGAACAGGTTGGCTTTCTTGAAGGCGCGCATGGTCGCCTCATAATCGTCCTCGCTGTCCTCAACGAGAAGGATGGACTGCGGCTTCACGGCTCCGATACTCATACGCTTCTCCCTACAGTGAAATAAAACGTCGTTCCCTTGCCCATTTCCGATTCCAGCCAGATGCGGCCCTTATGGCGCTCGATGATCTTCTTGACGAAGGTAAGGCCGACGCCGGTGCCGCCTTCCTGTTCGCCCAGGGGGTTCTGCAGCCGACGGAAAATACGGAAAATCTCCTGGTGAAATTCCGGCTCGATGCCCAGGCCGTTATCCCTGACATAAAACACGTTCTTCTCCATGCCATGCGGCGCGGTCGCCTGCTCGAGGAACCCGATTTCCACCAGGCGCTCATCCTTGTCGTTATATTTGACGGCATTGGTGATCAGGTTGCGGAATACTTCGGTAATGCGCAGCCGGTCGCAGACGACGTTCGGCATCGGCTTTTTTATGATAATGCGCGCATGGCGGTCCTTGAGGAACGACTCCATCATTTCGCTGACTTCCTGCACCATCGCATTGGGATCGGATTCCTGCACGGCCAGCTCCGTGCGCCCCAGCCGCGAGAAATAAAGCAGGTCGTTGACCAGCCGCTCCATGCGTTGCGCCAGGTAAGCCAGCCGCTTCAGCTTGTGCACGCCGTCCTTGTCCAGCTTGTCCTGGTAATCCTCGAGCAGGAACGAGGCGTGGTTGTAAAGTCCGCGCAGCGGCTCCTTGAGATCATGCGAGGCGATATAGGCGAAATCGTCAAGCTCCTGGTTGCTGCGCTTGAGTTCCTCGACATAGCGGGCGCGCAGCATCTCGGCTTCTTTGATCTCGGTAATGTCGCGGATGATGCCCACCAGGTATTTTTCTCCGTCTTCGTTGAGGAAGGCCACTTTCTTGGTGGAGAATACATGCCGGCGTCCCCGGCTGTCGGTGAAGAATTCCTCGTTGACGTCGATCTCATTGGAGTTCAGCACCTTGTCGTCTTTTTCCCAGAACACATCGGCCTCTTCCCTAGGAAAGAATTCGTAGTCGCTTTTGCCGATGAATTTCTCCGGCGGCCCGTTCATGATTTCCCAGAATGCCTTGTTGCCGCCGATCCAGCGATGCTGGCGGTCTTTCATGAAGATGGGATCGGGGATATGGTTGAGCACATCTTCAATATATTTATGCGCCGCCTGCAGCTTTTTTTCGATCAGCTTGCGTTCGGTAATGTCGCGGGTGATTTTGGAAAAGCCGATGATTGTTCCGGTGGTATCGTAGATGGGCGACACGGTGAGCCACACATCAAGGCGGCGGCCGTCCTTGGTCACGCGCACGGATTCGTAATGCTCGACCCGCTTGCCGGCGCGCAGCTGGGCAAGGACGCGCCGCTCGTCTTCCTGCTTGTCGGGCGGGATAATGATGCTGTTGGGCTTGCCGATGATCTCACCGGCCTTATAGCCGAACAGTTTTTCGGCGGCGGCGTTCCATGAAAGAATGACATCGTCGAGCGATTTACTGATGATCGGATCGTCCGAAGATTCAACGATGGCGGCCAGCAGCGCACGCGTCTCGTTGCCGCTTGCCCGGTGCTGCTCATAAAGCGCTTCCAGCTTGCGGTTGGCCGCCAGCAGTTTTTCGTTGAGCGCCGCCTGCTGCGCCGGACTCGGAAGCTTCATGATCTGCGGCATCAGCCGGATCATCACGATAAACGTGCCGATGGAAGCCAACGCTGTCATCGCCTTGATGACGCCCTCGAAAGCATAATCGGGATGCCAGAGCACCCAGATACTCATCAGATGCGTCGTGCCGCACAGCAGGATGAAAGCGCCGAACAGCCAGAACACCGCCTGGAACGGCACGTCCCGGCGGCGGCGGATGATATAGAGCAGCACGAAAGGAATCGCATAATAGGCGGCAACGATACCCGCATCGGAAATCACATGCAGCCACAGGATATCCGGCTGCCAGAGAAAACAATGCCCGTGCGGCATGAAGTTTTCGGAGTTAAAAAATTCAATAAGGGATTGGATCATGCAGTTACTCTATTTTTTCTCCCCGTTATTTTCCTCTTCAAATGCGACCGGCGATCCCGATGCCCGGTTGCAAAATCGATGCCAATTCCCGCTCCTCAGTTGATAAAGCCGCTGTCCGACGTCTCCTTCAGCGTTTTAAAGCGGCGCTGCTCCGTCTCGGCGATGGACTGCTTGATGTTCTTCTCTCGGAATTTCATATAATCCTGGATGCACTGCTCCAGCCGCGAGCGCGTGAACGGTTTCATGATGTAGCCCTGCGCGCCCTTATTCTGCGCGGCGTTGACATCATCCTGCAGCTTGCTGCCGCTTAAGACGACCACATAGGCCAGCGGGTCCTGTTTGCGAATGTAGCTCAGCACCGAGAACCCGTCGCCATCCGGCAGGTCAAGATCGAGAAAGGTGATATTGGGAAGATGACGGTCATACTGTTCTTTCGCCTCTTCCACTGTGCGCGCGAACACCACCTCGTGCTGCGGCAGCGCATGTCGCGCCTCCTGGCAGAATAGCGCCTGGTCTTCTACTACCAGGACAACCAGGTTTTCATGATAAGCCTTGCGAATGCTTTCCGTGTCCATGCCTCATCTCCTCCTTCATGATGAAACCAGGCGGATTCATCGAGCATTGGCTCTACTGATTCTTTATGCCCGCGCTCCGCTTTTTTTATCGCGCCATTATGAGCCAATTACAATTAAAAGTATATACTGCCCGCAACAACTCGTCACCAACACTTTGGATATACGGCAGGATTTTTATGCGGCCTTTATTTCGAATACGATATTTTCTTAACCTGCGTGTATTGATAATTCAACGACTCGCTCATACGACCCTATTCATTGGAAATATTTTATTAACCTCTATTAATTATTATAGCCTGTCGCCGCTCTCGTAAGAGAGCGCAATTTTCTTGCGTGCGATGGCCTG
>JAGWLJ010000142.1 GCA_028873275.1 Pseudomonadota bacterium | reverse complement strand
CTTGCCGACGGGGATGTCGAAATCGAGTTGGTCGTAAATCTCATAAGGCTGGCTCTTGCGCAGATCCCACGCCACGCCGGAAGCGCGCAGCATCGGTCCGGTGAAACCCCAGTCGATCGCCTGCGCCGCCGTAGCCGGCCCGATATCGACCAGCCGCTGCTTGAAGATGCGGTTCTCGGTGAGCAGCGCATCCATATCATTAACATACGGGCGGAAGCGACTGCAAAACCGGGCGATATCCTCCGCCATACCCTTAGGAATATCCTGATGCACGCCACCGGGCCGGATATATGCCGCATGGAACCGCGCCCCGGATGCCCGTTCATAGAATTCAAGAATTTTCTCGCGCTCCTCGAACATCCACAGCATCGGTGTCATCGCGCCGATATCAAGCGCTTGCGCCGTAATGTTAAGAAGATGGTTAAGGAGACGCGTCAGCTCCAGGAATATCACGCGGATATATTTTGCACGCGGCGGAATCTCCAGGTTGAGCAATTTTTCTACCGCCAGCGAATAGCAATGCTCCTGGTTCATCGGCGAGACGTAATCCAGCCGGTCGAAATACGGCAGCGCCTGCAGATAGGTTTTATGCTCGATCAGCTTTTCGGTCCCGCGGTGCAGCAGGCCGATATGCGGATCGGCGCGCTCGATCACCTCGCCGTCCATCTCGAGCACCAAGCGCAGCACGCCATGCGCCGCCGGATGCTGCGGCCCGAAGTTCAGGGTAAGATTTTTAATATCAACGGCCTGGGTCATAAGAAGCGATGCATGATATAAACATCCACCAGCCCCTTGCTAGCATGCTGGAACCCTTTGGGCAAGGTGCCGACGACGGTGAACCCCAATGATTTCCATAACGAGACAGCCACTTCGTTGGCGCTGACCACAAAATTGAACTGCATGGCCTTGTAGCCGAGTTTTTTTGCCGCCTTCAGCGCATGCTCGCCCATTTTGCGGCCGATGCCTTTGCGGCGCTGCCCGGAATGCACGATGAAAGAGGCGTTGGCCACATGCGCGCCGCGTCCGGTGCGATTGGGGCGGATGGCAAAGAAACCGGCGATCTCGCCCTTGCTCTCGGCGATATAGCAATGGGTGCCGGGTGCGCTGATCCAGTAAGCGAGACTGCGCTCCGGCGTCATTTCCTCCAGCGTATAGGAATAGGTTTTTCCTTCTTCGAGGACATGCGTGAACACCTCGTAGATGACCTCAAAATCTTCCAGATGCGCTTTGCGGATTTTGATGGTCACTTCTGCGCGGCCTTTTCGTCACCGGGCAAGGGATAATCCGGACCCTCCCAGGGACTTAGATAATCAAAGCTGCGATAAGCCTGGCGCAGATGCACCGGCTCGTAAACGACGCGTTTCTGTTCCTCGTCATAGCGCACTTCGACATAGCCGGTCAGCGGAAAATCCTTGCGCTGCGGGTGGCCGTCGAAGCCGTAGTCAGTAAGGATGCGGCGCAGATCGGAATTGCCGGAAAAGAGCACGCCGTACATATCCCACACCTCGCGCTCGAACCAGCCGGCGCTGGAAAACAGCGCGGCCGCCGACGGCACCGGCGTTTGCTCGTCGACATGCACTTTGACGCGCAGGCGGCGGTTATGCTTCATGCTAAGCAGCTGGTACACCACCTCGAAACGCTGCTCACGCTCCGGATAATCCACCCCGGCAATGTCGATCAGCTGATTAAACAGGCACTGCGGATCATCGCGCAGAAAAGCCAGCAGCGGCAGCAGATGTGCAGTATCGGTGTGAAGAATCGGCTCGCCTACGACAACTTCCGAGGAAGCGTTGAATTGCTTTAATTGATCATTATTTATTTGTTGCCACCAAGCATTTGTTTGCATCATCTGAATCCAATTAAGGCAAATTTTCTATTCTATTAAAGCCAACATAGACTTTACGACTTGGCACCCCATCAACGTGCCCCTCAATCATAAATTGATCGCCGTTATAATCACCTCTGCCTAGTTTCTCTACAATCAGTTTATAATCATCAAGCCCTGTAATCGAGGGTAGTCCCGGAGCATATCTTTTTACTCTTACTGCAGCCCTAATATCGCCATTTATCAATTTATAGTTTCCATTATAATAAAAACTTGAATCACCACCAAAAATTCTCTCTGATTCAAATATCACTACACCAAAGCCAGCGTTAGTATTACCCGAAATACTGCTATGAAAACTTAGACTCCAAAATGCCTCTATGGTCATGTGATACTCCTACCTAACAATCGTCCCCGTTCTTTTGATCTTCTTCTGCAGCTGCAATACGCCGTACATCAGCGCTTCGGCGGTGGGCGGGCAGCCGGGAACGTAGACATCGACCGGCACGACGCGGTCGCAGCCGCGCACTACCGAATAAGAATAATGGTAATAGCCGCCGCCATTGGCGCAGCTGCCCATGGAAATCACGTAGCGCGGCTCAGCCATCTGGTCATAAACCTTGCGCAGCGCCGGAGCCATCTTGTTGCACAGCGTCCCAGCCACGATCATCACATCCGACTGGCGCGGGCTTGGCCGGAACACCAGCCCCATGCGGTCAAGGTCGTAACGCGAAGCCGCCGCCTGCATCATTTCGACGGCGCAGCAGGCCAGGCCGAACGTCATCGGCCACAGGCTGCCGGTGCGCGCCCAATTGACCAGCTTGTCGAGCTGCGTGACCACGAAACCGCGGTTGCTGTACTCGCTGTAAAAATCGGTCAGCAGAGCATCCTGGTTTGCCGTACTCGGCACTCGGTTCTCGGCACTCAGCATCACTCCCATTCCAGCGCGCCTTTCTTCCATTCATAGATGAAACCGATGGTCAACACGAATAAAAACCCCATCATCGACCAGAAGCCGAATTTCCCTATGGTTCCCAGCGACACCGCCCACGGGAAAAGGAACGCCACCTCAAGGTCGAAGATGATGAACAATATGGCCACCAGGTAAAAACGCACGTCGAAGCGGCCGCGCGCGTCGCCGAACGCGTCAAAGCCGCACTCATAGGGCGAATTCTTTTCCTTATCCGGCTTCTGGCGGGCGATCGCCATCGGCAGAAAGACCATCAGCCCGGCCAGCACCGTGGCGATGCCGAGAAAAACAATGATGGGAAAATAGGAGGCGACAACTTGGTTCATAGTCGGTGGTTATAGCGCCATTTGTTTTCCAGGCCAATATCTAAGATGCATGTTTTTATTGCATGAATATTTAATATAATTTTAATTCAGCGCCATTGTTAGCAAACGGAGAGGAATATGGGCGTGAACAATCCCGATTTTTTTAAAAAAAGCCGGGTAGATCGTTATATAGACCGCATAAATAATGAGCGGATGACCGATGCGGAAAAAAAACTGAGTGAAGCCATCGGGCAGCTGCCTGACACCATGAGCCCTATGCCGGGGGCCGAAAATCAGAAGATAGGCTATATGGATGCCGGAGCAGAAGAGGCGCATTTCCTTACGATGATGGTACGCGACTTGGGCAGGCAACATGACCGGCCTATGAAAGCGCTGGATATCGGCACCTTTGCCGGCCATACCGCCGGCGCGATCGCCAAAGGCATGGATGAGAATGGCGGTAAAGTTATCACCTGCGACGTGAGTGACCAATACAAACCCATTGCCGAGGAATATTGGAAAAATGAAGGAGTGGCAGATCGGGTGGATTATCAAATCGTCCCTGCGCGCAAATTGCTGGATGATTTGGTAGGTAAACCGGAAGAGCATAATACCTACGACATGGTATTCATCGATGCCGATAAAACAGGTTATGATGATTATTATGAGCAAGCCCTTAAACTATTGCGCCCGGGCGGCAAGATCGTGCTGGATAATATGCTGTGGAGCGGTCGCGTTACCGATGAAACCCTGCACGATGCCAGTACCGATGCCTTGCGCGACCTTAATCAGAAAATAGCTGGCGATAAGCGACGCGTAGCCGCCGTGCTGCTGAGCGCGGCGGATGGCATCATGATCGCAGAAAAGCTCGGTTATACCAGGCAACTGCGCCAATCCGCAGGTTCTCCCGCTCCTGAGCGGTCATAACTGGCAATCATGCTATGCGAGTGCCTGGCAAGAGAAGGATAGTGGCAAAAATTCTTTATACTTTCTCATCCTGTGGTAATTAGGACAGGCTTAATCAACGCGGAGAGGAATAACGCGCTATGGCGGCAGAACAACGGGACTTAAAGAATCCGCAGGGATCGTTATCGATAGGAGAAGCGTTCGCACTGGCGGAAAAGGGCCGCAAGAATAATACCAGGAGAGTGGTTATCGATGGCGATTCGTTTATAGAGGCGGCGCCCTCCTCCGCTTTTCGCTGGAGAAGGAAAGTATCCGCAATCCATAATGATCCCTGGGATGAAGAGTATCCGAGAGGAAGGTAATGTGGCGGGAGTGACGGGACTCGAACCCGCGGCCTTCGCCGTGACAGGGCGACGCTCTAACCAACTGAGCTACACCCCCGCATGAGGTGTTATATAGGTGGCTTGCCAAGCCGTAGCAAGCGGAAGCATGCCACCTTCGCCTGAAATAGGCTTCGGGGTGACAGCCTTTACGCGCTTCGCTTGCGAAGGCTGGTGGGCGATGACAGGCTCGAACTGCCGACCCTCTCGGTGTAAACGAGATGCTCTACCGCTGAGCTAATCGCCCGCCATTCCCAACAGGAGAGGCGTTTTACCCCGTTTCAGGAGGGTTTGCAACACGTGTTTATGA
>JAGWLJ010000141.1 GCA_028873275.1 Pseudomonadota bacterium | reverse complement strand
AGCGGGGCGACGCTGCATGTCGAGAATTTATACGGCGTCAACAATCATCATATCGTCGAATCCTGCTATAAGGGACTGGCACGCGCATTGCGCGAAGCGGTGTCCATTGATCCGCGCAAGAGCGACGAGATTCCTTCCACTAAGGGAACATTAGGAGGGAAGGCGTGAAAATTTATACGGTGCATATCAGGCCGGGAGAGGTCAGCCCGCAGCAGAAGCCGGTATTTGTCAAGGAAGGTTTCAATGCCCTTGCCTTCGTATTCTCCCTGTTCTGGGCATTGTACTGGCGGCTGTGGAAGCCGGCGTTGCTGGTGATCGCCTTTCAGGTGGCGCTGGTAGCGCTTAGAAACCACGGCATGGGCGTGGCCAGCATTGCCGCACTCGATCTCGGCTTTCATCTCTTTTTTGCCTATCAGGCCAATGACTGGTTGCGCGCGCGGTTGACCCGGCGCGGTTACGTTATGGCCGACATCGCCGCCGGCGATACCCAGCTGAGGGCCGAGCAGCGTTATTTCGAGCGGGCTCTGGCCGCAGCCTACTGATGCGCGTTGCCATCATCGATTACGGTTCGGGCAATCTGCGGTCGGTCGCTAAGGCGCTCGAACGCGTTGCCGACGATCCTTCCTCCATTCGCGTTACCCGCTCGCCCGACGAGGTCGCTGTCGCCAGTCATATCGTGCTGCCGGGAGTAGGAGCCTTTGCCGATTGCATGGCCGGGCTGAAAGCGCTGCCAGGCATGCGTGAGGCGATGAGCAAACAGGTCCTCGAACGCGGCACGCCGTTCCTCGGCATTTGCGTTGGCATGCAGATGCTGTTCGAGCGCGGCCATGAGCACGGGACGCATGAAGGACTGGGATGGCTGAGGGGCGAGGTGATGTCACTCGAAAATCGGACTGATGCCCCTCTGAAAATCCCCCATATGGGCTGGAACGAATTGCGCATGACGCGGCCGCATCCGTTGCTCAATGGAATCCGAGGCGGTGATCATGCTTATTTCGTACATAGTTATCACGCGCAGTGCGGCGATGCTTACGACGTACTTGCCACCACTGATTATGGACAAATCGTCACGGCGGTGGTAGGACGCGGCAATATTATGGGCACGCAGTTCCATCCGGAGAAGAGCCAGGAAACAGGATTACAACTGCTGAAAAACTTTTTAAGTATGAGTTCTTAGTGCTTTGTTCTTGCAGGAACCCGGAGCAACGCTACCAAGAATCAAGGACTGAAAATCAAGAACCACTATGACCACCCGTGTTGAGCGCATCACTGAATTCCGCCACGCTGACCTCACCGAGCTGGTGCAGGCGACCGAGGATGCCATTCGCGACGGCATCGGCTTCAACTGGGTAGTGCCGCCGGGGCGCGATGTGCTGGAAACCTATTGGAAAGGCGTGCTGGTAGTACCCGAACGCGTGTTGTTTGTGGGAAGATTGGATGGCACGCTGGCCGGAAGTGTACAGCTTCTTAAACCGGGACCAAGCAAGGAGACAACGGCGTTTGCGGCGTCGGTCGAAGCGCATTTCGTAGCGCCGTGGGCGCGCGGGCATGGGTTGGCCAAGGCGCTGATAGAAGCAGTCGAGCGCGAGGCGAGGGCGCAGGGCTTTTCCGTGCTCAGGCTCAGCGTGCGCGCCACACAGGAGGCGGCGATCAAGCTCTATGAGGAAAACGGCTATGTCTGCTGGGGTGTGCTCCCCACCTATGAATTCGTTAATGCCAAGATGATCGCTGGCCGCTTTTATTACAAGAATCTCGAGCCGATCACGACGCTGGTGTAGCATGATCCTCTACCCCGCTATCGACCTGAAAGACGGCAAATGCGTGCGGCTGCTGCGCGGCGACATGGACAAGGCTACCGTGTTTTCTGAAAGTCCCGCTGACCAGGCGGCATCGTTCGAGAAAGCCGGGTTTACATGGCTACATCTGGTCGATCTCAACGGTGCTTTTGAAGGAAAGCCGATTAATGAGATGGCGGTGAAATCCATATTATCGCGCATCAGGATTCCCGTGCAGCTGGGCGGCGGCATTCGCAACATCGATATGATTGACACCTGGCTCACCGCTGGCATCTCGCGGGTGATTCTCGGCACGGTGGCCCTCAAGAATCCGGTGCTGGTGAAAGAAGCCTGCCGTTTATTCCCGGGGCAGATTGCCGTCGGCATCGATGCGAAAGGCGGGAAAGTGGCGGTAAACGGCTGGGCGGAAGTATCAAATATGCTGGCAATGGACCTAGCCAAAAAATTCGAAGATATCGGCATTGGTGCTATCATCTACACCGATATCAGCCGCGACGGCGCCATGCAGGGCCCCAATGTCGAGGAAACGGTGAAATTGGCCGAAGCCATTACTACGCCGGTCATCGCCTCCGGCGGCATCAGCTCCATCGAAGATATATGGCGTTACAAGGAAGCTGAAACCAGCGGTATCGAGGGCTGCATTCTCGGCCGGGCCCTCTATGAAGGAGCGATCAATGTGGGGGAAGCGCTCAAGCTGGTTTCAGGCGGCTGATATAGATCGCAGCCAGCCCGTTGGCGAGCGACACGATCAGGAACACCTGCGGCGTGGTGAATGAGGCTGACAGCATCAGCATGGTCGCGATGGCGGCTGCCACCATGAATAGTGCATTGAGAATATTGTTGGCGGCGATGATGCGGGCGCGATGTTCGGCGGCGCTGTCGTGCTGCATAATGGCGTAGAGCGGCACGATGTAAAGCCCGGCCGAAACGGCCAGCAGGAAAAGGTCGATCACGATGCGTCGACTCCCTTCCGATTCGAGAAATTGGCGCAGGTTGACCAGCCCACCCGCTGTGATGGGAAACTGACTGGCGAAATAGAGATCGACGCCGAACAGCGTCATGCCGAGGCAGGCCAGCGGTACGTAAGTGCTTTTGATATGGCCGCCGAGTAGCCTGCTACACAGGAAGGATCCGACCCCGATACCCACGGAAAACGCGGTGAGAAACAGGGTGACAATGCCGGACTCGGCATGCAGCACGTCTTTGACATAAGTGGGGAACTGCGACAGGAAGGTGGCTCCTACCAGCCAGAACCAGGAGATGCCGAGGATGCAGCGGAAAACGCGCGCATTAACGCGGGAGAAATCGACGATATGCCATGTTTCCCGCCAAAGGTTAAGGCTGACGGCAAGCAATGGCTCCGGTCCCGGCGCATGCGGTATGAAGCGGCTGCTGATGTAACCCAGCACCGCGCAGGTGAGCAATGCTCCCGATACCAGCAGCGTGCCGCCTTGTTGCAACACCAGTACGCCGCCCAGAATAGTTCCCAGCAGGATGGCAAGAAATGTTCCCGCCTCGATCCAGGCGTTTCCCGGCAGCAATTCACCTTCGTGTAGATGCTGCGGCAGTAGCGCGTACTTGATCGGGCCGAAGAAAGTCGAATGCATACCCATGCAGAACAGCGCCAGTAGCAAAAACGCGGAATTTTCCATGGCGAAGCCGATGGTGGCCAGCAACATGATAACGATTTCCGCAATCTTGATGATACGCGTGAGGCGGGCGCGGTCGTATTTATCGGCCAGTTGGCCGGCTGTTGCCGAGAACAGGAAGAATGGCAGGATGAAAATGCCTGCCGCCAGCGTCACCAGCAGCTGCGCATTCTCGCCCGATTGTGTGGCGATGCGGTAGGTCACCAGCATCACCAGCGCGTTTTTGAGCAGGTTGTCGTTGAGCGCGCCCAGGAACTGGGTAAGGAACAGGGGTAGGAAGCGCCGGCTGAACAGGAACATAAATCCCCTTGGCGAATGATCGTATCCGGGAGATAAAGGATGCGATGACATTAATCCAGCACATAAAATGGCAGATCATGCTTGGGATGATCGACATGAAAACGCTGCTGGTCGCCGCTGTGGGAGTGAATATCGCGGCTTTCCTGCTCTACTGGCATGACAAACAATGCGCAAAACATCATCGCCCGCGCGTGCCGGAGGCCATATTGCTCGGCAGCGCGCTGATCGGCGGCAGTCCAGGCGCATTTCTCGGCATGACGCGATTTCGCCATAAAACCCGAAAAACGGGCTTCCGCCTCCGCTACTGGCTGATCGTGTGCCTGCAGCTCGGCGCGCTGCTCTACTGGCTGGTCTATGGCGGCAGCGGTTGACATAAACGCCTGCGCCGCCTAGGTTTAGGCGTTCCCGAACCAGCCGCGGCCGCATGTTCGCCAGAAAAGCCACTCTTCCTGTATTAGCCTTCCCGGTCACGGGACAGGGATATATCGCCGCGCTGGAGGGATGGCGTGGCGTGATGGCGCTGTTCGTGGCCAGCTATCATCTATACTCGCTTTTCACCAATCAGCAGTTCAGCACCTATGGCTATTTGGGCGTGGATTTCTTCTTCATCCTCTCCGGATTCATTATCGCCCGCCAGTATGAAGCCGACATCGCTACCCGCCGCATCAGCTTCCGGCAGTTCACTGTGCGCCGCCTGGCCAGGCTTTACCCGATGTATATTTTCAGCACGATCGTTTTCATTATCATCAATGCCAAGATTCTGGCGCCCCGGCTGCTGGAGCTGCATATGGCTCCGGCGGTGTATTATGGCAAAGGGCCCCAGGTGGTGTGGAACCTGGTGCAGCAGGCGCTGATGATCAGCAATATCGGCGGTATGATCGCGCCGTGGAACGGAGCGGCGTGGTCGATCTCCGTCGAATGGGTGGTCAACGTGCTGTTCTTTATCCTGACGCTGGGATTCCGGCGCGTGCC
>JAGWLJ010000140.1 GCA_028873275.1 Pseudomonadota bacterium | reverse complement strand
CTGAATTCCACCGCATCGGTGGCCGGCGGACGGTATTCCCGTGCGGTAACAATCTGCGCCCGTTCGATACGCCGGTAAAGACTCTCCTCCATGGGCACCCGTTCCATCAGGAACATCACGGCAAGCAGCCCCATGAATCCTATCAGCGCCACATAATCGCCTTTCCATGTTTTCTGCTGCCTGGGTGACACCAGCCATTGCATTTTGACCGCCAGGAGATAGACAGCGCCATACATCACTAGGGCCTGGGCACGCCAGGGCAGGATTCCCATCCTGACGTAATCGAACCTCTGCCATAGCGGCGCGCTGAGAAAAGAACACAGCACGATGCCCGCCACCGCAAGAATCAGCCATGCCATTGCCTCGCGGCGCACCGCGACCGGCAGCGCATCCCGATGCCGTATCGCCGCAACTCCGAGGGCGGCAGCCATCAGGAACGTCAGCACCAGGGTAACGGCGGAATACGCATGTCCGCCATAGTGGACGATATCTTCAATCGTCATGTAGCGGTTTATCGGCACCTGATGCGATTCAGCGAGTGCTTCTGCGTTGAGAAAGGGCTGCAGATACATCGCCGGCACCCAATATACTGCAGTCGCAGCGATAGCCAGTACCCCGGCTCCGGCCAGAGCGAGAATGGATGCCCTGCGCCCGCCAGAAGCCTGGCATAGCGCCTGCACCCCGCAGCCCAGCAGC
Source organism: Pseudomonadota bacterium (assembly GCA_028873275.1). GTDB lineage: Bacteria > Pseudomonadota > Alphaproteobacteria > Rickettsiales > SXRF01 > JABDCD01. Next base: position 4,028 of record JAGWLJ010000140.1, on the reverse strand, counting down.
GCGAAAACGGTGGCAGATATGTGAGTGATGAGACTTGCGGCAATAACGAGCGCCAGTTTCGGCCAGCTGGCATGCTCACCCGCAACTAACCGGCGCGTATAAAGGAAAAGCAAGGGCGTCCATGTCAGACACCATAACTCCGCCAGCGCCGAGTTGAATAGCATCAGCTTCATGCGGTAAGGCATGAAAATATATGCCAGCGCCCCCAGCAGGGCGCGGCGCGGAGTGATGACGTCCTTAAGCCATAGCCATGCGGTCAGGAAAGCGACGACGCTGGACAGCCAGAAGGAAAACAGCGTGACCGATTCGACGCCAAGACCGAACAACTTCAGCGCCGGGTAAGCGAACGCAGCAAGATAATAAGGCAACGGATAATAGAAGAGAAAGGCTGGCGAACCCAGTCCGGCATTAGCTTCTATGCACCAGCGCGGATAAAGATCCCCCTGCCAGAATTGATGCGAAAAGCAATCAATTAGCGCATAATGAAAGAATATATCGCCGCCGGGGCTGGCGAGAAGCAGGGGAACAACGTTCAGGGTGGCCGCCAAGAGCGCACAAATAAAAATGGTTGAGGGAAAGCGCATCAATGAGGCTTATGCAGGCAGAAAATGCTCATTATAAGGCGAATGCAGAGCCTGAAATAAAGAAAGCCTGCCGGTTTCCCGGCAGGCTTTCTTGGTAACCAGCGGTATTATTAGCTGGTGCTGCAGGTGCTGGTCGCACCGGCATTCATCGCGTTGACGATACCAGCAGCGCCGAACACGATGGCGACGCCGATACCGACGATGATAGCCATACCCCAGGACACCTTGCCAAGCAGAGCGCCGATACCGATAACGGTAATGGCGATCGTGGCAAGACCCTTACCGGTGTTACCGGTAAACCAGCCAACGACCGTGCAGAGCACGTTACCCATCGGGGTGTTGTTGGTGGGGGTGGCGAGAGCGAGATCCGGCATCATGATGACGGCCGCGCTCAGCATGACCATAAGGCATGCCTGCCAGGCGAGTGAGAGGTCTTTGGTTTGAGACTTCATAAGAAGTACCTTCTCAACGAGGTTGAAAGAAACCGCATACGGTAATCCGTATGCGAACATACCTGCGTAGGGAATAATCCCTTGGCAGATAATTAAATCATACCGTAAGTCACCTCCAAGAGAAAGCTATCATTTGTTACAAATTGGTTACAACGGACCACAAATGGTAATAATTTTTTTTCTTCCTACCACATATAGCCAATATATCTCGTCTTCCCTGCCATAGAATTCTATCTTACGCTGGCACATGGGCATTCTTTGGAAAGTGTGGGAAGTCATACAATGTCACTCCGAAAGCGCATATCGATTTCGCCAATATTCTGATTAATAATGTTAAAATATCTTCTGGTACTCCAAACGCTATCCAAGCGTTTCTGACTGCTCTGAAATGCAGCGAACCGCGCCGAAACATGGTAGAAACGCTACCGAATATCCTTACGCATCCTTATGAATGCTGACGTGCGTATGGATATTTACGCTAAGCCGGGTTCTCCAGGCTGTACGTTTCATTATTGTCGTCATAGGCGAACAGCTCTGCGTAGCGGCCCCAGCTGGTAACGGCGGAAAGCGCCTCCTCGGCATCGACTTCAGTCATATTGTCCTCGAGCTGCGTCAGGAAGCGGATGCGCGGCGCGTGATTGCCGGGGCGGCTCTGCAGGACGCGCCTCACGAATTCCGCCAGTGGAATACTGGCGATGAGGTGCTCGGCGAAAATCTGCTTGCGTTTCTGCGTATCGGCCTCGGCGAATATCTTTCCTGCCGCCGTCAGGTGGATGTCGCCCTCGGCCACCTCGGCGAAGCCCAGCATGCGCAACGCCTCGACCAGGTGCAGGATTTCCTCGGTGCCAAGCCCGAGATCGGCATCCAGCTGCGGCAGGTCGGCGCGGCCGTGATAGGGTGCGGCGGCCAGTTGCTCCATGAGGCCGGCCAGCTGGTTGGGAGACACGCGCGGCAGCTTGTCGTACATGCCGACCTCAGCGGGCTTGGCCGCCGGGCTGACGCCTGGCCTGGCGCCGGAAGTCATCAATCGGTAAATCTGCTCCACCATGGCGGAGAACGCGCCTGACTGCCGATCGCGCGGATGGCGGAGATCCACCTTGATTTCGGCGGCGATATGGCCGGGATTAGCCCCCATGATGAGAATGCGGTCGGACATCAGCACCGCTTCTTCGATATTATGCGTTACCAGCAATACGCTCTTGAGCGGCACTTTGCGCTCGATCCACAGGTCCAGAAAGTCCGTTTTCAGCGTTTCGGCGGTTAGCACGTCAAGCGCCGAGAACGGCTCATCCATCAGCAAAAGCGAGGGGTTGACCACCAGCGCCCGCGCAAAACCGACGCGCTGTTTCATTCCTCCGGATAATTCACGCGGATAAGCCGATTCATAGCCATCCAGGCCAATCAGGTCGATAGCGGCCAGCGCCCGCTTGCGCATCTCTTTCTCCGGCACGCCCAGCGCTTCCAACCCCAGTTCGACGTTTTCGAGCACGGTCAGCCAGGGAAACAGCGCGAAGGTCTGGAACACCATAGCGATGCCCAGCGCCTCGCCCGATACCGGCTCGCTCTTGAAGGAAACTGCACCCTCGGTGGGATGAATCAGCCCGGCGATGATACGAAGCAGCGTCGACTTGCCCGATCCGGACCTGCCGAGCATCCCCACGATCTCCCCCTCGCGCAGATACAGGCTGATATCGTCGAGCACCTTCATCTCACGCCCCTCCGGACGCGGAAAAGACTGAGTGATGTGAGAAAGTTCGAGCAGGTTTTGCATCGTTAATCAAACCGCAATTTTCGCGCCGCCACTTCATAGAGGGGCCGCCAGAGGCATTTATTGAACAACACTACTACCAGCGACATCATGCCGATGCCAAGCACGATATGCACGAAATCCCCGGCTTCCGTCCGGTCAGCGATATAGGCGCCGAGCCCGGCGGCAGCGTAATGCCGGTCGCCCCATTCCACAGCTTCCGACACGATGCTGGCGTTCCAGGCCCCACCGGAGGCGGTGATGGCGCCAGTCAGGAAGTAGGGGAAAATGCCCGGCAGCATGACTTTTTTCCACCCCAGCCAGCCTTTGAGATGAAAGTTGCGGCACGCCTCGCGCAGGTCATTGGGAAAAGCGGAAGCGCCGGCGATGACGTTAAACACGATATACCACTGCGTACCAAGAATCATCAGCGGCGACAGCCAGATATCAGGGTCGAGCGCGTAGCGGCTGATGGCCATCACCGCCAGCGGGAAAAGCAGGTTTGCCGGGAACGCCGCTAGGAACTGCGCCAAAGGCTGCGCCACCTGCGCCAGCCGGGGCTTGAGCCCGATGATCACGCCCAGCGGCACCCACACCAGCGAGGCCAGGATAATCAGCACCACCACGCGCAGGCAAGTAAGCCCCGCCAGCCATGCCACATGAGCGATATCCTGCCAGCCGACGCTGGCCTCCAGGAACATGGCGATGTGGCGCAGGGCGATCAGGCCGGCCAGCCCCAGCGCGGCGTACCACAGCCAGTCGAACAGCCGTGATTCGCGCTCGTTGAAATGGAGAGACGGCAGGCCGGGCTTGAACAGGCGTAGCCGCAGCACATGGTCTATGGCCCATCCCAGCGGCGCCAGCAGGCGCTTTACCAGACGGCTCCTGGAAAACAGCGCCAACACCCAGGAATTCGGTGCTTCCTGATTGGCAGTAAGCTCATAGCGGAACTTGTCCGACCATGCCACCAGCGGACGAAACAGCAGCTGGTCGTAAAGCAGAATGACAACGGTCATGGTCAGGATAGCGCCTCCGATGGCGGCAAGGTCCTGCCGTTCGATGGCGAGAGCAATATAGGAGCCGATGCCGGGCAGGGTGATCTTCTGGTTGCCCACTGTGATCGCCTCCGACGCCACCACGAAAAACCAGCCGCCCGACATCGACATCATGGTGTTCCAGATCAGCCCCGGCATGGCATAAGGCAGCTCCATTTTCCAGAATTTCTGCCAGCCGGAAAGGCGAAAG
>JAGWLJ010000139.1 GCA_028873275.1 Pseudomonadota bacterium | reverse complement strand
CCACCACCCCGTCCCGCTCCTTGATCTGGCGCGGCAGGGTGAAGACGATGGTGGTGCCGACATTGGGCTCGCTCTCGATAGTAAACGTTCCATCCATCAATTCCACAAATTTCTTGGTCAGCGGCAGGCCGAGGCCGGTGCCTTCATACTTGCGCTTCAGCGAGTTATCGACCTGTCCGAACGGCGACATGGCGCGCGAGATATCCTTGGGCGCGATGCCGATGCCGGTATCCTTGACCTCGAAGGAGAACGTATCCTCGGCCAGGTTATGCCAGCCGGTGACGCTTACCTTGCCGCCCGCCGGAGTGAACTTGACGGCGTTGGACAGCAGGTTGAGCAGGATCTGCTTGAATTTCTTGCTGTCGGTAACCAGCACGATTTCCTCGCGCGGCAGGGTTTCCTCCAGCTTCACCTTGCCGCTCTCGGCGCGCGGGGCCATCAGCCGCAGGCAGCCCTGGATCAGCTTGGTGGCGTTGACCTCGGAGGCTTCCAGCTCCAGCTTGCCGGCCTCGGCTTTGGAGTAATCGAGAATGTCGTTGATCAGGCTGAGCAGGTGCACGCCGGCGGCATGGATGTCGTTGATGTAGCCGTGGTATTTCTGGTCGGAGATCTTGGGCATGATCTCGTTCTTGATGACGTCGGAAAAGCCGATGATGGCGTTGAGTGGGGTGCGCAGCTCATGGCTGACATTGGCGAGGAACTGCGATTTGTCGCGATTCTCGGCCTGCGCCTCGGCCACGGCCGTCTGCAGGTCGAGGTTGGTTTCGTGCTGGCGGGCGATGATGGCTTCCGCCCGGCGCGACGAGGTAAAGAGCGCCGTGCCCATCATCGTCATCAGGATGACGGAAGCGCCGATAATGCCGCCGGTGAGGTAAAACTGGAAGCGCTCCAGCTCGTCCTTGAGCGACGTCATGTCGCTGATGATCTCCACCGCCCCTTCCGGCGCCTTGCCGGCGAGGATATCGGCCGCGCTGGTGCGGATGGGGGCCACCGACTGCACCAGCGCCGCATGCGGCTCCGTCTGCACTGCCACGTCGGGCAGCAGGTGGCTGGTGATCTCTCCGCCCTGGATATGGGCGGCCACGAAAGCCGCGTCGGGGGAGACGGCGCTGCCCACCAGCCGGTCGGCGCCGCCGGTGTTGATAGTCAGCAGCAGAGCGCCGGAAGCGCTGTAGATATTGGCGCGCACCAGCGGCATCTGCTGGAAGTAATGCAGGGAATCCTCGGCAAACTGGGCGCCGGCGGGGCTGCTCTGCAGGCCGGCCGCGTCGCTGGCCAGGAGCGGCGCGATGGCGTCATGATGCTTTTTCCACACGATATTGGCATAGCCCTGCGCCAGGCTGGCATTATGCTGCTCGATCAGGTGGATCACCTGGTCGGTCGCCGAGCGGCGCAGCGAAAACCCCGCCATCACCGCCAGCGCGATGACGGCGAGCAGAATATGGATCGCAAAAAGACGTACATAGCCGGGCATGATTTCTCAATTATATAGAGCCCTGATTAATAAATGGTTAGGATGAATGCCGGCAAATAATTGATATTACATATTATTCCAGTCCGTCGTCCCCGCTTGGGCGGGAGCCCACTCGCTTATAAAACCACGCGAATAGACTCCCGCCGTCGCGGGAATGACGCGCAGGACGCCCTTGACATGGCCCGGCCGAGTCGATATAAGTCGCTCTCTTTTGACGCATTAGCCTTGGAATCGACTCATGAAACGGACCTATCAGCCCAGCAAGCTCATTCGCAAGCGCCGTCACGGTTTCCGTGCCCGCATGGCCACCGTAGGGGGCCGTAATGTGCTCAATGCCCGTCGCGCCAAGGGCCGCAAGAAGCTCTGCGCCTAAACACCATTAAAAAACGCTCCGACTTCCTGGCCGCCAATGGCGGCAGGAAATTCGTCGTCGGCACTTTCATCCTGCAGATGAAACCCAGGCCTCCCGCGCATCCCGCCGGAGAAGCGCCGCGCTTCGGCTTCACGGTAACCAAAAAAATGGGCAACGCCGTCGTCCGCAACCGCATCAAGCGCCGTCTGCGCGCCGCCGTCGCCCAAATCGCCGTCGCTCAGGCGCAGCCGGGCCATGATTACGTGCTGATCTCGCGCCACAAGACGCATGACTGCCCTTTCGCCGAGCTGCTGCGCGATATCGAATTTGCATTTTCGAGAATTCCCTCTATGAAGGAGGACTCTCAAAAACCGCGCATTGCGAAGAAATAGATGCTGTACCTCATCCGCCTCTACCAGCTCTGCCTGTCGCCGCTGCTGGGCGTGCGCTGCCGCTTCGAGCCCAGTTGCTCGCATTACGCCATGGAAGCCGTCAAGCGCCACGGCGCCGGCAAGGGCGCGCTGCTGGCGCTCAAGCGCCTGCTGCGCTGCCATCCTTTGGGCGGCCATGGCTTTGATCCCGTTCCTCCCAGATAACGCTTATGACACCACAGACCGATTACACCCGCCTTTTCCTCGCCGTTTTTCTTGCCGCCATCGTGCTATTTTCCTGGCAGGCGCTGGTCGAGTGGCCGCGCCGGCAGCACCTGGCGCAGATGACGGTGGCGCAGGCGAAACAGCGCGCAGTGGCCGAAGCCAAGCACGCCGAGGAGATACCCGCCAAATCGGCGGAGGCGGAGGAAAATCCCGATCTCACCCGCCAGCGGCGGCTGGCCCTGTCGCCGCGCATCACGGTGAATTCCTCCACGCTGCACGGCTCGATCGCGCTCAAAGGCGCCCGCTTCGACGACCTGGTACTGGCCCGCTATAAGGAAACCATCGATCCGAACAGTCCGGACGTAACGCTGTTTTCACCCAACGGCGATAAGGAGGCGTTTTTCGCGCAGGTGGGCTGGCTGGCGCAGGGCGGCACCAAAGTGCCCGACCAGCGCACGCTGTGGCAGGCCGACAAGACGTCGCTCGCTCCCGGCGAAACCGTGCATCTGCGCTGGGACAACGGCGAAGGCGTGACCTTCCTGCTCTCCGTTTCGCTCGACCGCAACTACATGTTCGACATCGCCAGCCGCGTCGAAAATCATTCCGGTCATGCGATTTCGCTCCTGCCCTACGGCTACGTTAACCGCGCCTGGGAAGAACCGGCGCAGCGCAACCTGGTGGTCCATGAAGGCCCGCTCGGCGTCATGACCGGCACGCTCGACGAAGTCACCTACAAGGACCTGCGCGAGAAAGGCAACAAGGTGTATGACGACGCCTCCGGCTGGTTCGGCATTACCGACAAATACTGGCTGGCCGCGCTGGTGCCCGCCGCCGGCCACAACAAGGTCACCTTCAGCCATTACGCCGCAAACGGCCAACAGCGCTACCAGACGGATTATCTCGGCAGCGCCGTCTCCGTCGCCGACCGCGGCAGCAGCGAGAGCACCATCCGCCTCTTCGCCGGCGCCAAGGAGATCAACCTGCTCGACCATTACGCCAAAGGATACGATACCGAGCCGCCCATCCCGCTGTTCGACCGCGCCATCGATTTCGGCATGCTCTATTTCCTCACCCGGCCGATGCTGCTGACGCTCAATTTCTTCCATGCGCTGATCGGCAATTTCGGCATCGCCATCATGCTGCTGACCATCGTCGTGCGCCTGCTGCTTTACCCGCTGGCCAACAAGTCGTACCACGCGGCGGCGTCCATGCGCGCCCTGCAGCCGGAGATGACTAAGCTGCGCGAGCGCTATTTCGACGACCAGATCACCCTCAACAAGGAAATGCTCTCGCTCTACAAGCGCGAGAAGGTCAACCCCGCCTCGGGCTGCCTGCCGGTGCTGCTGCAGATGCCGGTGTTCTTCGCGCTCTACCGCGTGCTGTATGTCAGTATCGAGATGCGCCACGCGCCGTTTTTTGGCTGGATACGCGACCTGTCGGTGGCCGACCCGTCCAACCTGTTCACCCTGTTCGGCCTGATTCCGTGGGAGCCGCCGGGAGTGATGCATCTGGGCCTGCTGCCCATCGCCATGTGCGCCACCATGATCATTCAGATGCGCCAGCAGCCCAAGCCCGCCGATCCCACGCAGGCGCGCATGATGACCTGGATGCCCTATTTCATGCTGTTCCTGTTCGCCCGCATGCCGGCCGGGCTGGTGCTGTACTGGACGTGGAGCAATCTGATCTCCATCCTCCAGCAGCGCGTGATTACGATTCAGCATGAACGGAAAAAGGCCAAGAAAGCGCGGAAGGCCAGGAACGCGGCGGCGTAAAAGTAGTCATAGGTCATGGGTCGTTGGTTATTTACCCATGACCCATAACTCATGACTCATGACCATTCTTCCCATACCACTCCCCCCGATCGCATTCACCAGCCCCTTGCTTTTGATCTCGCTGATTTTCCATCCCGCGGGTGTCTGGCGCATGATGCCGATGTGCTCGTTGTTGAGCGTGATGTCGAGGTCGAAGCAGGCGCCCTGCTGGCAGGAGGCGGGCACCGGCATGGCGGTGCCTTCGTAATGCTTGCCGCTGTAATCAAGGCGTAAAGGCACCGGCACCAGCTGCTCCGGCTCGCGCTGGAGTTCGCCGATGATGCATTGCAATATCTCGACCAGATGCCTGCGGCGCGCATCGCCCGAGGCGTTCCATTCTCCCGTGGCAGCGCGGCGATGGGCCAGCTTGTATTTGAGGCCGACCATGCGCGTGATGTAGTCGTTGGCGTTGAGCTTCTCGACATACTGGTGCGACAGGATAAACCAGTGATAGGCCGTCCCCACTGGCACGCCCGACCCTTCCGGCGCCTT
>JAGWLJ010000138.1 GCA_028873275.1 Pseudomonadota bacterium | reverse complement strand
TGTGAGGAATGATCGGCATTGGACGCTCCGCTGGTGATCTGGGTAATATTGGCCGTGATGGTCTGCACGCCCTGTGCCGCATGATGCATATTGGAAGAGATTTCGTTGGTGGCGGCCGATTGCTCTTCCACGGCCGAAGCGATGCCCGACGAGTACTGGTTGACGTTGCCGATCGCTGCCTGGATGATTTTCAGTACCTCCACCACTTCGGAAGAGGCGCGCTGTACATTGGCGATCTGCTTTGCGATTTCCTCGGTGGCTTTCGTCGTCTGGCCGGCGAGGTTTTTTACTTCCGACGCCACGACGGCGAAGCCTTTTCCGGCATCTCCGGCGCGGGCCGACTCGATGGTGGCGTTGAGCGCCAGCAGATTGATCTGGCTGGCGATGCTTTGAATCAGCTCCAGTATGCTGCTGATCTGCGTCACTGCGCTGGAGAGCGTCAGCGCGGTCTGATCGGCCTGCTGCGCTTTGCCGACGGTTTCGGTGACCAGCACGGAGGACTTCGTCACCTGGCTGGCGATTTCCTTGACCGAGGCGGCCATTTCTTCGACGGCCGCCGACACGCTCTGAACGTTGCTGCTGGTCTGCGCCGAAGAGGCGGCGGCAGTGCTGGATTGCACGCTGACGTCGGAGATCGTTTTCTGCATGCCCTCGGCGGTCTGGTATAGCTCGGTGGCGGCGGCGGCGACGGTGGTGATGATGCCTTGCACGCTGGCCTGGAAATCATCGGCCAGTTTCTTCATCATGGCTTTTTTCTCGAGTTCGGCTGCCATCTCCATCTGCTTCTGCTCGCGCTCCATGCGCGCCTTGGCCAGGGCGTTGTCCTTGAATACCTGCACGGTCTTGGCCATGCTGCCCATCTCGTCATTGCGTTTCAGATAGGGAATGTCGGAATCGGTGTTGCCGTCCGCCAGCGTATGCATGGACCGGATCATGCGCGAAAGCGGCCGGAAGACGCCCATGATTGCAAAAACCGGCACCGCCAGCGCCAGCGCGGCGCTGATCAGCGCAATGATTGAGAGGTTGCGCTTGGCGGAAGCCACGGTCTCATTCTGTTCCTGATCGATGGCGTCTTTTGCCTTGGTGGCGGCTTTTTCATAGTCATCCTGGCTTTTTTCCAGCGCGTGAAACTGCTCATTGAAGGCGTTATAGGCCGCATTGGCCCTGGCAGCGTCCATATCAGCGGCAATGATTGCGTCGGCGCCTTTTTCATAATCTGCGAACTGGCCGGAAACCTTGGCGACCATCTGCTTCAGCTCGTCCGAAATATCCAGCTTTTTGATCTCACCCATCGCCTCTTCCAGGGATTTTTTATGCTCGGCGTAACTGGCGGCGGCAACCTGGCGCCCCTGGTGATCCTCCTTCTGCATGGCGGCCAGCAATTGTGCCATATCGCCGCGGATGGCATCATGCATCATATCGGCCTGCATCTGCGCGATGCGCAGGTTATCGACGCCGCTGACCTGGTCGGCCTGCTGGTCGATTACCGAAATATCCTTGAGGGTCATGATGGCACTGATAGCGCTGGCGGCGACGGCGGCGACGCCAAGGGTAATGAATTTATTTTTAAGACTGAGCTGCATGGCAAACGATCCGGGCAAAGGGGTTATATGCCCCGATTATCTGGCGCCAGTTTTAAAAAAGAATTAAAGGCAGAATAAAAATTTTTCTTTTCTAATTAGGCGAGCAATCCGCTCAACTACTGAGCCATATAGGCGGGAAGCCACGATTCAAAGGCTTTTTTCAATGCCGCCACGGACAGGGAGAACAGTCCGGCCAACTCCAGTTCAGTGGCCTGCGTTGTGCCGATTTTGGACAATGCGATTCCGGCTTTCCGCGCCTGTGCGGCGATGTCGCTGCTATGCGCCGGATCGACGGCAAGGAGATAGCACCCCTGATCCTCGCCGAACCAGAAAAAGATCTCCTCCCCCTGTAGGGGGGAGGCCGGGAGGGGGGCGCTACTGAGAAGGCTTTCCCAGTTATGCCCCCACCCTAACCCTCTCCCTACGGGGGAGGGAATTACTGCCCCAATCCCATGCCGATACGTCATCTCCGCCAGCGCCACCAGCAGGCCGCCGTCGGAGACATCATGGCAGGCGGATACTAGTCCTCCTGCTATCAATCCGCGCACGAAATCGCCATTCTTTTTTTCCGCTACCAGATCGACCGGCGGCGGCGGGCCTTCTTCACGCCCAAGAATCTCACGCAGATAAAGCGACTGGCCGAGATGCCCCTTCGTTTCGCCGATCAAAATAATATCCAGTCCCTCACGCTCAAAGGAGTTGCCGACGCGCTTGCTCAAATCTTTTAAAATGCCGACGCCGCCGATGGCCGGGGTCGGGAAAATGCCCTTGCCGTTGGTTTCGTTATAGAGCGAGACGTTGCCGGAGATGACCGGGTAATCGAGCGCCTTGCAGGCTTCCGCCATGCCCTGCAGGCAGCCGACAATCTGGCCCATGATTTCCGGTTTTTCGGGGTTGCCGAAATTGAGGCAATTCGTAATGGCCAGCGGGATAGCGCCCACGGCGGTCAGATTACGCCAGCTTTCGGCAACGGCCTGCTTGCCGCCTTCCACCGGATCGGCATAGCAATAGCGCGGCGTGCAGTCGGTGGTGATGGCGAGGCCTTTATTGGTGCCATGCACGCGCACGATGGCGGCATCGCCGCCAGGCCGCGCCACCGTGTCGTTGCCGACCATGTGATCGTATTGTTCCCAGATCCAGTGTTTGCTGCATAAATCGGGTGATGAGAGCAATTGCAACAGGGTATCAGGGATCGGGTATCGGGTATCGGAAGGCCGCACTGATACCTGATCCCTGATACCCGATACCTGATACGGCCGATCATACACCGGCGCATCGGTGGACACCGGCGCGATTGGCATGTCCGCCACCGTTTCGCCATGCATCTTGAGCACAAGGTGGCCGGTGTCGGTGAGGAAGCCGATGGTAGCGAAATCGAGTTCCCATTTCTCGAAAATCCGCCGCGCCAGTTCTTCCTTGCCGGGTTTGAGCACCATCAGCATGCGCTCCTGCGACTCGGAGAGCATGATCTCGTACGGCGTCATGCCTTCCTCGCGCATGGGCACCTTGTCGAGATGCAATTCAATTCCCAGCCCGCCCTTGCCGGCCATTTCCAGCGACGACGACGTCAACCCGGCTGCGCCCATGTCCTGAATGGAGACGATGGCGTCGGTCTGCATCAGCTCCAGGCAGGCTTCGATCAGGAGCTTCTCGGTAAAGGGGTCGCCCACCTGCACGGTGGGGCGTTTTTCCTCGGAATTTTCACCGAATTCGGCGCTGGCCATGGTGGCGCCGTGAATGCCGTCGCGGCCTGTTTTGCTACCGACATAGACCACCGGATTGCCGATGCCCGCCGCTTTCGAATAAAAAATCTTGTTCTTGTCGGCGATGCCCACCGTCATGGCGTTGACCAGGATATTGCCGTTATAGGAGGGATGAAACGTGCATTCGCCGCCCACCGTCGGCACGCCGACGCAATTGCCGTAGCTGCCGATGCCGGCCACCACGCCGGAGAGCAGGTGCTTCGTTTTCGGATGCTCCGGCGCACCGAAGCGCAGCGCGTTCATGTTGGCGATGGGGCGCGCGCCCATAGTGAACACGTCGCGCAATATGCCGCCGACACCGGTGGCCGCACCCTGGAACGGCTCGATATAGGAGGGATGATTATGCGATTCCATCTTAAAAATGGCCGCCTGCCCGTCGCCGATGTCGATGACACCGGCATTCTCGCCCGGTCCGCAGATAACGTGCGGCGCTTCCGTGGGCAGCAGCCGCAGCCATTTGCGGGTGGTTTTATAAGAGCAGTGCTCGCTCCACATCACTGAGAAAATGCCCAGCTCCACCAGATTCGGCTCGCGGCCCATCACTTTCAGCACGCGCTGGTATTCCTCGGGCGTCAGTCCGTGCTCGGCGACGATTTCAGGGGTGATGGACTTCTGCGCTGCGGCGGATTTCATGCGCCTTTTGTTAGCAAGGGAATCCGCCATTTACAATTAAAATTCGTAATTCAGGTTGACCTTGAGCATATGGTCGGCGGTGGCGTTGGTAAGGCCGAACAGCCAGCCGATATCGTAATCGATGCGTCCAAGCTTGCCCTGTAGGACGGGGCCGATGCGGTGCTCTTCATCCTGCAGCGCCGCGAAATGGTTGGCGCGGCCGACGCTGCTATAGGCTTCGATGGCGGGATTGAGCGCTTCCTCATAGCCATAGAGAACCCGCCAGTTCAGCGCTCCCGCCACCGCGCTCTCGCGTTCAGGCCCGGTTTCGCGGTCAAAGACGAAATTGGCGGTGTAGGTAAATTTGCCAATGGTTTTCTCAAGCAGCAGCGCCGCCTCGGCCTGGCCGGGATTGCGATCATGCCCGATCGTATAATGCACGCGCACGCCGCTGCTTAGCCAGTGATCATCATTTCTGGTCAGGGTGACAACGCTTTCGATATTGGTGCCGATGAAGCGCCAGTCGTCACGCGGCTCTTTGTCCTCGACGCCTTCCATTGTGATCAGCCAGCCCTGCAGGGGCGCGTAATCGAAGCCAAGCCGGTGCTCATGCACCGCATTTTGCGCATTGCGGTGATCGAAGGCGAAGCTGTTGGTGGTCTCGATGTCAGCATAACCTTTGTCGACGATGGGAGTATCGACGGTGAAATCGGCGTAAACGGGGGAGGAAATTGCCAGGCCGAGCGCGGCCAGCTTTATAATGCGCTGCATTTTAGTGCTGTATATAATTTACTATTTTATCAACC
>JAGWLJ010000137.1 GCA_028873275.1 Pseudomonadota bacterium | reverse complement strand
AGCAGGAAGATTTTTATAGGCAACAGAAGAAAAAGATAGTGGCGAAACTGGGACAGGAAGGAATTGCGGTGGATACGGCGGATTATCCCTATAGCTACGTGACTATTGCCGACGCCGCTCATCTCGACCGGGCGCTGCGTGCGCTCGGGTTCAATTCCTCCCTGGTGCAACAGGCGAACGCGCTGCTGGCTCCTGTCATGCAATCCCAGAAAGCGGCAGAGTTGTCATGAGCCCGATGATGCTGAACCTGCGCGCCATTCTTCCGGAGCTGTACCTGGGCACCATGGCGTTATTCCTGCTGATGGCGGCGGTGTTCCGCCACCGGCGCGTTTCCCTTCCGATGATCGCCAGCACGCTGATCGCCCTCGCTGCCACCGGCGTGTTCCTGCTGCCGCATCTGGGGCGGCCCATGCCTGCCTTTAACGGCATGCTCGCCGTCAACGACTTCGTGGTTTTCAGCCAGCTGATTATTATTTCCGCCGCGCTGCTGACCGTGCTGATCGCCGCCCACTGGCTGAAGCAGGAGGGGCATCCGTCCGAATTCCTGATCCTGCTGCTGCTGGCTACGCTCGGCATGCTGTTGATGGTGGGCGCTTCCGACCTGCTGACGATTTACTTGCCGCTCGAGATGTCGAGCCTGTCGCTGTACGTCCTGGCCGCGTTCACGCGCGAGCATGCCAAGTCGAGCGAGGCCGGGCTCAAATATTTCGTGCTGGGAGCGCTGGCTTCGGGCATGCTGCTGTTCGGTATTTCGCTGGTGTACGGCTTTGCCGGAACGACTAATTTCGCCCAGCTGGCGCAGGTCTTCGCAGCGGGCACGGCTTCTAAAGGGGTGACCGTCGGCATGATCCTGATCATTGTGGGATTCTGCTTCAAGCTGTCGGCCGTGCCATTCCATATGTGGACGCCGGACGTTTATGAAGGCGCGCCGACGCCGGTGACCGCCTTCCTTGCCACTGCCTCCAAAGCGGCCGGGTTTGCCCTTTTCGCCCGCTTCCTGATGCTGCCTTTCGGTCATCTGGCGGCGCAGTGGCAGCAGATTATCATTTTCGTCTCCGTGGCGTCGATGGCGGTGGGGGCGCTCGGGGCCATCATGCAGTCGAATTTCAAGCGTCTGCTCGCCTATAGCTCGATCGGCCATGCCGGCTTTATGCTGATGGGCCTGGCGGCGGGAAGCACCGCCGGCGTGCAGGCCATGCTGATTTATCTCGCCATCTATGTTTTCATGAGCGCAGGCGCCTTCGGTTGCATATTGCTGATGCGCCGCGGCGGCCGCTATGTCGAGGATATCCGGGAACTGGCCGGTCTCGCCCGCACGCAGCCGGTCATGGCGCTGACGCTGGCTATATTCATGTTCTCGATGGCGGGAATTCCGCCGCTGGCCGGATTCTTCGGCAAGCTCTACGTTGTGCTGGCGGCGGTCGACGCCGGGCTGGTATGGCTGGCCGTGGTCGGCGTCATCGCCAGCGTGGTGGGCGGCTATTATTACATCAAGGTCGTCAAGATCATGTATTTCGATGAGCCAGCCGGCGCGTTCGACGCCGAAGCGTGGCCGTTGCTGCGCGCCGGCATCGCCCTGGCAGCGGCGCTGACCTTCCTGTTTTTCCTCATGCCGACGCCGCTGGTGGCCGAGGCGAAGATCGCGGCGGAGGCGCTGCTGCACTGATGCCCAGAAAGCGCAAAGACCAGCCGGACCTGCTCAACGACTATCACCTGCTGTCGTACGACACGCTGGATTCCACCAACGAAGAAGCCAAGCGGCTGGCCAAAAACGGCGGGCGGCACGGCGCGGTGGTATGGGCCAAGCGCCAGAGCGAGGGCAGGGGGCGCATGGGGCGCCACTGGGTTTCTGCCGAAGGAAATCTTTTTGTCTCCATCCTGCTTAAGCCCAGTAAGCCGTTTCAGGAGCTGGGACAGCTTTCCTTCGTGGCCGCGATCGCTGCCATCGAGGCGCTGGCGCCGGTGCTGCCCGAGCAGGGCGACCTGCGCTGCAAATGGCCCAACGACGTTCTGCTCGATAACCGCAAGCTGGGCGGGATTCTCCTCGAATCCTTCCAGGCCGGTGACGGCGCGCAATGGGTGGTGGTGGGCGTGGGCATCAACGTCGACAGCTTTCCGCCGCGCACCGAGTTTCCCGCCACCTGCCTCAAGGATGCCGGGGTGGAGCTGATCAGCGCCAAGATCGTGCTGTCGCGCTTCATCCATCATTTCATCGAGCGGTATAATGAATGGGACCGCAAGGGATTTGCGCCTATCCGCCGGCGCTGGGTGCAATCGGCCTGGGGCATGAACCAGCGCCTCTGCATACGCATGCCGGAAGCGGAATTCGAAGGCGTCGCCCAGGGGATCGATCCCAGCGGCAGCCTGTTGCTCAGGCTCGATGACGGCAGCCGGCAGCAGATCCACGCCGCCGATATCTTCCCGGCGGAAGAAGCGGTGAGCGCATAATGCTCCTAGCTATAGACGCCGGAAATACCAACGTGGTGTTCGCCGTGTGGGACGGCAGCCGGCTGAAAGGCCAGTGGCGCATCTCGACCGATGCACGCCGCACTGCCGATGAATACGGGCTTTGGCTGACGCAGGCGCTCAGGCACGCCGGTCTTGCGCCGGAGAAAATTGTGGGCGCCATCATGGCCTGCGTGGTGCCGCAGGCGATTTTCGAACTGAGACAGCTGACGAAACGCTATTTCGCTACCGAACTGATGGTAATCGGCGATCCGCGCCTGAAGCTCAAAACCGGCATTGCGGTAAAAATCGATAATCCCGCCGAAGTCGGCGCCGATCGGCTGGTCAATGCCTCGGCGGCATGGAAAGAACACAAAAAGGCGCTGATCGTAGTCGATTTCGGCACGGCGACGACGTTCGACGTCGTCAGCGGCAAGGGCGAATATATTGGCGGCATCATCGCGCCGGGGGTCAGCCTGTCGCTTGAAACCCTGCACCGCGCCGCCGCCAAGCTGCCCAACGTCGCCATCCAGCCGCCTCAGAAGGCTATAGGAACCAATACGATAGGGGCCATGCAGTCGGGCATGTATTACGGCTATGCCGGGCTGGTCAAGGGCATCGTGGAGAAAATCAAAAAAGAATATGGAAAACCAATGAAAGTGATTGCTACTGGTGGACTTGCCAGTCTATATGCCAAGGCCTGCCCGGCTATCGAGCAGGCCGAGCCGGACCTGACGGTGCGGGGGCTTAGAGAGATTTGGGGAATGAATCGGTAATTGTCATTCCCATCGCCGCCTTCGCGAAGGTGATAAAAAACAAGAAAGATAAAAATGACGTTTGATTTTGCAAAACACAAAAACGACCTCCTCTTCGTCCCGCTGGGCGGCTCGAATGAGATCGGCATGAATTTGAATCTCTATACCATCGGCGGCAAATGGCTGATGGTGGATTGCGGCATCGGCTTCGCCACGGATTACCTGCCGGGGGTGGAGATCGTGGTGCCGGATATTTCCTTTATCGCCGAGCGCAAGAACGATCTGCTGGGGCTGGTGCTGACGCACGCGCATGAGGATCACCTGGGCGCGGTGCCGTATCTGTGGCGCGAGCTGGAATGCCCGATTTACGCCACGCCGTTTACCGCTGCCTTTTTGAGTTCCAAGATCTCCGAGATGGGGCCGGGCAAGAAGCCGAAGATCATCGACGTCAAGCCGGGCGGCAGGATCGATATCGGGCCATTTGCCATGGAGCTGATCGAGCTGACGCATTCCATTCCTGAAATGCAGGCGGTGGCCATCAGCACCGAGCAAGGCGTGGTCATGCATACCGGCGACTGGAAGTTCGACGCTGCGCCGCAGATCGGGCCGGTATCTAATTACGATGTGCTGACCAGATACGGCGACGGCAAGGTGCTGGCCATGGTGTGCGATTCGACCAACGTGTTCGTCGAGGGCGAATCCGGCTCGGAAGGCGAGGTGCGTGAGCATCTGGTGCAGTTGATCGCCCAGTGCAAGCAGCGCGTGGTGGTGACCACCTTCGCTTCCAACCTGGCGCGCGTCTCTACCATCATCCAGGCGGCGCAGGAGGCGGGGCGCGTAGTGGCGCTGGCCGGGCGCTCGCTGTGGCGCGTCACCGACGCCGCCAAGGAGAGCGGCTATCTGCCGACGCAGATGGAATTTGCCGATGAAAAAGAAGTGATGAATCTGCCCAAGCAGGACGTGCTGGTGCTGTGCACCGGCTGCCAGGGCGAGCCGCGCGCTGCGCTGACGCGCATCGCTAAAGGCGAGCATCCCAATATCCGGCTGACGCCCGGCGACACGGTGATATTCTCCTCGCGCAAGATTCCCGGCAATGAGATGAAGATCAACTGGATCAATAACCGGCTGGTGGAAAAGGGTATCGAGATCATTACCGACCGTGACTATTACATCCACGTCTCCGGCCATCCGGCCCGCGAGGAATTGAAGCGCATGTATGAGATGGTGCGGCCGCATATCGCCGTGCCGACGCATGGCGAGCCGCAGCATCTGCATGAGCATGCCAAGCTGGCGCGCTCCCTGGGCGTGCGCGAGACGGTCGAGGCGCATAATGGCGCGGTGGTGTTGCTCAAGGACGGCGAGGCGGGCGTCATCGGCAAGGTCAAATCCGGCTATATCGCCATCGACGGCAGTTCGCTGATTCCCACCGACAGCGACATCATCCGCACACGCCGCAAGCTGCGCGACGACGGGGCGCTTTTCGTCAGCGTGGTACTGGGTAAGAACGGTGAGCTGAAATCGGTGAAGATCGCTGCGCCGGGGCTGCTCGATGAGAAAGAAGATAAGGAATTGATCCAGGAGTGGGTAGCTGAGGTTACCCAGGCGGTTAAAGACAGCAAGCCCAAGGCAAACGATGACCAGATCCGCGAGCAGGTGCGGCTCA
>JAGWLJ010000136.1 GCA_028873275.1 Pseudomonadota bacterium | reverse complement strand
GGCGGCACGCTGGCCATCGCCGTAGAAAATGGATTTTCGCTGGAATTCCAGCACATGCAGCCGGTAATCCTCGAACGGATGGCGACATATTTCGGCTATCAGGCCATCACGCGCATCGTCATCGCCCGCACGTTCGAGGTTTCGGAAACGCCGCCGCCCGCTCCCGCAAAAAAAATACCCTCGAGAAATCGTACCGTTATCACGGAAGCGATCGACGATGGTGAATTACGCGAAGCGCTGCAATCGCTCGCGGAAACATTATCGCATCCGCGCACATAATCATTGCGTCAGCGCGAAAACGCTCTTAAATAAAAGCGTTCATTTTTTCCGGGAGGAATCATGCGTACGATCATTGCCGCTATTGTCTTTACCCTGATGTTTGGCCTGTTCTGCGCCAGCTTCGCCAGCCCCCCCGAAGGCGCCGCCGCCACCGCGCAGCCGCAGCTTCCTGCCGATGTCAAACCCAAGACTGACGTTCCCAACTCGCCCTCCGCCATGCCGGAGGAAAAAATGACCACCCCGGTGCCAGGCGCACCCGAACCCAACCTGAGAGCGCCGCGGCCGGAAAATTCCTACCTGATCAAGGACGCACCGCTGCCCGGCGATTACGTGATGGGAAAAACCTCGGCCCCGCTTATCATGATTGAATACGCCTCGATGTCCTGCCCGCACTGCGCTCATTTCAGCAACACCGTGCTGCCGGAATTGCAGAAGCGCTACATCGAAACCGGCCAGATGCGCTATATCCTGCGCCAGTTCCCGCTCAACGAGCCGGCCCTGAAAGGCGCCATGCTGCTCGACTGCGTCGGCGATCAGAACAAGGAAAAATACTTCACCTTCGCCAAGGTGCTGTTCGAAACCCAGAGCAAATGGGCGTTCGACACCAATTTCCTGTCGAACCTAGAAACCATCGCCACCGTCGGCGGCCTGAGCAAGGACCAGTTCCAGCACTGCGTCAACGACACCGAGCGCGAGATGAAGGTGCTGAAAGCCAAGAAACTGGCCGAGGATGAGCTGAAAGTTCCCCATACGCCCTATATCCTGATTGGCGGGGTGCCGTATGAGGGAGACCGCTCGGTGGACGCCATGTCGGCCGCTATCGATACACAGCTCGCCAAAGCCCTCAGGTAGCGCTTGACACCGCTTCTTCCACTCCATAGATTGCGCGTCGCCTGAGGCCCCATGCCGGATGATTTACCCTCACTGGACGAACTCCAGCGGAAGATCAACAAGGCCAGGGATTCGGGCGAAAAACAGGACGCTTCCGGCAGCAGCGGCGCGGGCCGCGGCATGCAGATGGGGCTGGAGCTGGTGGCGGGCGTCGCCGTCGGCTGCGTGATAGGGTATGGGCTGGACCGCTGGCTCGGCACCCTGCCCTTGTTTTTGATACTGTTTCTTTTTCTCGGCGCGGCGGCAGGATTCCGCAACATGATCCGCCAGGCCGGGAAAATAGATGAATGATGATTTGATAAACGATGAATAGATAAATGTCAGAAACCGGCCATACCGCTCACAATCCCCTCGCACAGTTTGAAGTGCATCCGCTGGTGCCGTTCCGCCTCGGCCATTTCGATCTCAGCTTCACCAATGCCTCGCTGTGGATGGTGATCGCGCTGGGTGTAATTACCCTGCTGATGTTCCAGGGCGTGCGCAACCGCAGCCTAGTGCCAAACCGCTGGCAGTCCTTCTCGGAAACCATGGTGCAGTTTGTCGCCAATACCGTTGACGGCGCCACCAACGGCCACGGCATGAAATATTTTCCGCTGATCTTCTCGCTGTTCATGTTCGTGCTGACGGCCAACCTGATGGGCATGGTGCCCTATTCCTTCACCGTCACCAGCCACATTATCGTCACCTTCGCGCTGGCCATCTGCATCTTCACCAGCTGCACGCTGATCGCGCTCATCAAGCACGGTCCGGCCAAATTCCTGCATTTCTTCCTGCCGGAAGGCGTGCCGCTCATCATGGCGCCGCTGATGTTCTTCATCGAGTTGCTATCCTACCTGGCGCGGCCGGTGACTTTGTCGGTGCGTCTCGCCGCCAACATGATGGCCGGCCACACCATGCTCAAGGTCATCGCCGGCTTCGTCATCATGCTGGGCATACTCGGCGGCTGGCTGCCTTTCGCGCTGCTGGTGGTGCTGACCGGATTTGAGATCGGCATCGCCGTATTGCAGGCGTATATCTTCACAGTTCTCACTTGCGTTTACCTGAACGATGCGCTTCATTTGCACTGATTTTCTAACCCCACAACCATAAGGAAAAATACCAATGGATCATGCTACCGTTATCAAGACCCAGTTCATCGGCGCCGGTCTCACCACGCTCGGCATGCTGGGCGCCGCCATCGGCGTGGGCATCGTGTTCGCTGCCATGCTGAACGGCATCGCCCGCAACCCGGGCGCCGAAGGCAAGCTGTCCAAATACGTGTATATCGGCGCCGGCCTGGCCGAAGCCATGGGCCTGTTCGCGCTGGTCATCGCCCTGCTGCTGATCTACACCGTCCAGTAACATGCCGCAGCTCGATCCCACCTGGTTCGCCTCGCAGATCTTCTGGCTGGCTGTCACCTTCGCGGCGCTGTACTTCCTGATGTCGCGCCTGGTGCTGCCGCCGCTCGAGGAGGTGGTTGGACGCCGCCAGCAGACCATCTCCGGCGATCTCGACCGGGCGCAGCGCCTGAAGTCGGAAGCCGAGCGGGCGCGCCTCGAATATGAGCGCCTGCTGGCCGAGACCCGCGCCAAGGCCCAGAAGCTGCTCGATGACGCCATGCAGGCACACAAGCAGTCGGCAGAGACGCAGGCCAGGGCCATGGAACAGCAGATCGAGCACAAGCTGAAAGAAGCATCGCAGAAGATCAGCGCCAAAAAACAGGAGCTGATCGCCATCCTCACGCCCACCGCTGTGGATCTGACCGCCATGATCGTGGAAAAGCTGACCAACCGCGCCCCGAGCAGCGATCAGGTCGGCCGCGTGCTGAATGAACTGTCTAAAAGCAAGAGGGCTGCCTGATGGATGCGCTGGATGATCCGAGACTGTGGGTAGCAGCGGCCTTTTTTCTCTTCGTCGCGCTGGCCTACCGCAAGATCGCCGCGTTCGTCGGCCAGGCGCTGGACGCCCGCGCCGCCAAAATCAAATCGGAGTTGGATGAGGCCCGCCGCCTGCGCGAGGAAGCCGAATCCGTGCTGGCCGAATACCGTCGCAAGCAGGCCGATTACCTCAGGGAAGCCGAATCCATCCTGGCCGACGCCCGCCGCGACGCCGGGCACATCACCGCCCACGCCGAATCGGAACTGAAATCGGCGCTGGACGGCCGCATGCGCCAGGCGCTCGACCGCATCGCGCAGGAAGAAGACCGCGCCATCGCCGATGTGCGTAACCACGTCGTCGATATCGCCCTGGCCGCCGCCCGCGCCCTTATTGTCGACCATGTCGGCAAGATGCCGCAGGAAGAGCTGCTGAAGCTCTCACTGGCCGATATCGAGCGCAAGATTCACTAACGGCTGAACAGCCTTCCCAGAATATAGCCGATTCCCAACGCCAGGAAACTCGACTGCACCGGATTGTTGCGGATCTGGCCGGTGACGCGGTCAGTGGTGCGCGAGGCCGTTTCGCAGGCATCGTTATAAAGCTGCTGGGCTTTGCGGGTGATGGATTGGGCCTTTTCTTTCGCGTCGCTTTCGGAAGCATTGCGGGCCGAAGAACTGAAGCTGCTCATGGGATCCTCCTGTCGTTGCAATGAATTAGGAAAATCATAGCATTTGCCATATCAGGCTGCTATCCACCGACAGCGCATCTTTTATAAAGGCATCAGTAATTGCTGGGCGGATCGCTGGCCGGAAACGTATCTTCCACTGTTTTATCGATCTGCCTTTCATCCAGATGGTTGCGCAGGTGTTTTTCCTGCAGCACGACCTCTCTCCTCGATGGGCAGTAGGGATGGGTGAATCCATCGAGAAATTCCTGCAATAACGCGCCGATCATAAAATTCCTCCGTTGCTCCAAGCATCCGGCAGGAGGAATAAAGATTCTATAATTTTCAGAGCAAATTACGCAGGTCGTTGATGATGGTGAAAGCCATCAGCGCGAAAAGTAGCGCGAAGCCCACCTTGAATCCATATTCCTGCACGCGCTGGGCCAGCGGGCGGCCGCGGGCGGCTTCGATGGCGTAATAGGCCAGGTGACCGCCGTCGAGCATGGGAATGGGAAAAAGATTCACCAGCCCGAGATTGGCCGACAGCATGGCGACCAGCCACAGGACCGTATGGAAATCCTTGCCGGTGGCCTCGCCAGAAAGCTGCGCAATGCCGATGGGACCCTTGAGATCATGCGGCGCGCGCTGGCCGGTAACGATCTGGCCGACTACCTTGAGCGTCGCCGCGCAGATCATGTAAGTACGACGCACCGCTTCTTCCAGCGCGTTGACGGGGCCGACATCCCTGTATTTTATATCAATGCTCTTGATGCCGATCAGCGGGTGCTTGACCTTATTGCCCAGCCCGTCATCCTCCTCGGTTTCCCGCGGAGTGAGGACGATCGGCATCTCGCGCCCGCCGCGATCGACCAGCAGCGTCACCGGCGTGCCAAGATTGGTGGAAATCAGGTAGGGAATATCGCTGAAGCTGGAAACCTTGTCCTCATTGATCTTATTGATGCGATCGCCCGGCTGCAGCCCCGCCGCTTGGGCCGGCGATCCGGGCATCACCTCGCCCACCACTGGGTCGGCGGAAGGCAGACCGGTCGTGATGATGAAATAGGCAAATACAATAATGGTCAGCAGGAAATTGAAAGCCGGCCCCGCCGCCACGATGGCCGCCTTCTTATATAGCGGCTTGTGATGGAAAGTAACGCGGCGCTCCCCTTCGCTCATGCGTGCCATGGCCTCTTCATCAGCGGTGCT
>JAGWLJ010000135.1 GCA_028873275.1 Pseudomonadota bacterium | reverse complement strand
CAGCCTCAACACATTTCTTACCTGCTGCCGCGGCCAGCGCATGGGCATCTTCGCCGGCTCGGGTGTAGGCAAATCGATTATCATGTCGATGCTGGCGCGCAACTCGCAGGCCGACGTCAATGTCATCGGGCTGATCGGCGAGCGTTCGCGTGAATTGCAGGAATTCATCGAGGACGATCTGGGTGAGGAAGGGCTGAAGCGCTCGGTGATCGTGGTGGCGACGTCGAGCGAATACGCGCTGCTGAGAAGGCAGGCGGCTTACCTGACCATGGCGGTGGCCGAGTATTTCCGCGACCAGAAAAAAGACGTGCTGTGCCTGATGGACAGCGTAACGCGCTTTGCCATGGCGCAGCGCGAGATCGGGCTTTCCGCCGGCGAGCCGCCGACGTCCAAGGGCTATACGCCCACCGTGTTCGCCGAACTGCCCAAGCTGCTGGAGCGCGCCGGACCGGGCAAAGCCGGGCAGGGGTCTATCACCGGATTGTTTACTGTACTGGTCGAGGGCGACGATACCAATGAGCCAATCGCCGATGCCGTGCGCGGCATTCTCGACGGGCATATCGTGCTCGACCGCAGTATTGCGCAGCGCGGGAGGTTTCCGGCTGTCGACATCCTAAAAAGCGTGTCCCGCACCATGCCGGACTGCAATACGCAGCAGGAAAATGCGCTGGTGCAGGTGGCGCGTAACCTGCTTGCCACTTATGAGGACATGGCCGAAATGATCCGCCTGGGCGCCTACCGCAAGGGCAGCGATGCCGACATCGACCAGGCCATCAAATATTATCCGGCGCTGGAAAAATTCCTCGCCCAGCGCAAGGACGAAACCACCACGCTCGACCAGGGTTATGACGAGCTGGCGAATGTGCTCGGTATCAAGAACTGGCGGGAGGCGAAGTAGGTCATGGGTTATGAATCACGGGCTTTTGATGGTTTTTTCCATGACCAGGGACTCGTGATTTGTGACCTGCCATGAAAGGCCTCGCTACCCTCATCAAGCTCAGTAAGCGCAGGCTCGATGAGCTGCGCCGCAAGATGGCGTTGCTGGAGAGCCAGAAGAGCCAGCTGAAACAGGTGATCGCCGCGCTCAAGGAAGAGCTGGCGATGGAGATGCAGCTGGCGGAAAAGCAGCCGGAGATCGCGCACTTCTATGGCGATTTCGCCAAGCGCATGCAGAAGCGCCAGGCGGAAGTGGAAAGCGAGATTGTGTCGATCGACAAGCAGATGGAAAAACTGGCCGGTGAAATGGCTGAGGCGTTTTCCGAACTCAAAAAATTCGAGATTGCGGCTGAGAATGAGCGAAAGCGCATCAAAAAAGAAAAGGCGCGGCGGGAAACTATTCTGCTGGATGAGATCGCCGGGCAGCAGCACCGCCGACGGGCGGAGGAAGAGGAGGGAGCCTAATTCGCGCCCTGCGGTTTCATAGCGGCGGCAGCCTTGAGCAGCTCTTCTTCATAATGATGATTGACGCCGTACTGCGTTTCCATGCGCAGCATAACGTCCGGTGGCACTTCGTGCCCGTTGCCGCTTTCCAGTATGCTGCCGTAATCCTCCAAATCAAAACTGCCGCTGTCGCGCGCTTCGCGGAAAGCCTGCGCCATGCTCGGCTTGATGCAGAGATAAGCCCAGAACGGTTTTTTATCCGCGTCGGCGCCGCGGCACAGGACGATGATCGTGCACAGCAGATCCGCCAGGGCCTGGGGAGAAATCGGCGGAGGGCTGATGCGCACGCTGGTCATGTAATACTTGGGCCTTTAGTATGCTGTTGCGATGCCCTGACGACGGAAGCAAAACCGTCATGATGCGCTTCCTGAGAGGCAAAGGAATACCCCTTGTTGGGAATCACCTTGGCAATGGCATCCGCCGACAAATTATGCGCCGAACTTAATGCGCTGACGGCGGCGGCAATTTCCTGCGCTGCCGGAGTATTGCCCGGAATATGAGCAGAGGCAGTATTGTTGTGATTTCTTATTACCAGAGGTGACGTCAATTCAACAGTCGACGCCTGATATCGGCTTACCGACATAACCCAAACTCCCGTTACGTTATTTTATTATTTTTTTGTAGTTCGATATTAGCTTCTAACATTTAATTTTATCTTAATTGTTGCCATAAAGCAACTATTCGTCAGAAAATAACCGGGTGAATGGCCGCCAGGCAGTTGTTTTTTACAAAATCTCCAATATGATAGCCGCCAACGCCATCTCATTTTCCTATCAAATGCCCTTTTTCCTCGCCAAACGTCCCCGCCTGCTGGCCGTAAGCCTTGTCGGAATTCTGCTGTTCCTTGTGCTGCCGCAGGGCTGGCGGCTGGCGACGCGCCTGCTGGCGGCATGGGACAGCGCCGTGGGCCTCTATCTGGCATTGGTGGCAGGGATGATGGCGCATTCGGACGTGCAGACCATTCGCCGGCGGGCTGCCGCGCAGGATGAGGGCGGAGCGCTGATCCTGACGCTGACCACGGCGGCGGCGCTGGCCAGCCTGGCCGCCATCGTCGCCGAACTGGCCATAGTAAAAACCCTGCCGGCAGCGGCGCAATGGCCGCATATCGTGCTGGCGGGGGTGACCGTGCTGCTGTCGTGGGCGTTCATGCAGATGATTTTTGCCCTGCATTACGCCCATCAATTTTATGCCGAGCGCCACGGAGCGCTGAAGGAAGGGCTGGAATTCCCTGGACACGCTCCGCCGGATTACTGGGATTTCGTCTATTATTCTTTCATCATCGGCACGGCGGTGCAGACGGCCGACGTCAACATTACCTCGCGCACTATACGCCGCACTACGACCGTGCATTGCGTTGTCGCCTTTTTCTTCAATACGATCATCCTGGCATTGACCATCAATATCAGTGCGGGGCTGTTTTGATGCGCTTCGCTATCCATGCGCAGGACGGCCAGGCTCGTACCGGCGAGGTGCATACGGCCCATGGAGTGATTCGCACGCCGGCCTTCATGCCGGTAGGAACGGCGGCCACCGTCAAGGCGATGACGCCCGAGGCGGTGCGCTCCACCGGCGCCGATATCATTCTCTCCAATACCTATCACCTGATGCTGCGGCCTTCGGCGGAGCTGGTTGCCAGACTGGGAGGCTTGCATAGATTCATGCACTGGGACGGGCCAATCCTTACCGATTCCGGCGGGTTCCAGGTGATGTCGCTGGCCAAATTGCGCAAGCTGACGGAGCAGGGGGTGACGTTTCAGTCCCATCTCGACGGCACGACCTATGAGCTGACGCCCGAACGTGCCATGGAGATTCAATACCTGCTTGGCAGCGATATCAGCATGGTGCTCGACGAATGCACGCCTTACCCGGCCACGGAAAAAGCGGCAGCGGATTCCATGCGGCTGTCGATGCGCTGGGCGGAGCGCTCGAAGAACGCCTTTGTTCGCCGCGAAGGTTATGCGGTGTTCGGCATCGTGCAGGGAAGCGTATATCCGGCGTTGCGCGAGGAGTCCTGCACGGCGCTGAAGGCAATCGGCTTCGACGGCTATGCCGTCGGCGGGCTGGCGGTGGGCGAGGGGCAGGAAATCATGTTTAATGTGCTGGATTTTACCCTGCCGCATTTGCCGGCTGAGCGGCCGCGCTATCTGATGGGGGTGGGCAAGCCGGACGATATCGTTGGCGCGGTGATGCGGGGCGTAGATATGTTCGACTGCGTGATTCCCACGCGAGCCGGACGCTTTGCCCGCGCCTATACCGAAAAAGGCGAGCGCAACATCCGAAACGCCCGCTACGCCGAGGATGCAAATCCATTACAGGAAGGCTGCCCGTGTCCCGCCTGCACGCAGTACAGCCGTGCCTACCTGCATCACCTGTTCAAGGCCGACGAGATGCTGGGGCCAATGCTGCTGACCTGGCATAACCTGACTTTCTACCAGCAGCTGATGCAGGGACTCAGGGCGGCGATTGCACAAGGGAGGCTGGAGGCGTTTGCAGGTGTGTTTCTGGAGCGTCATCGCTTAAAAAATGAAGTGGATTGATGCTGTCAGCGCCTTCTAAGGGGAGAATGTGAGAACAAAGGTGATTTAATCTCACTCAGCTCTTTCTCCAAAAATGCGCCATAGTGCTGGATAGTTTCTTTTAATAACCCTTTTTTCTGCTCGAAATGTTCTCGGTCAATACCCGAGACATCCAGATAATACACATTAAGCCCATTTTTTCCATTACTCCTCACCCCGTATTTCCGAGCGGCGTGGCCCTGCGCGCGATTTAGCTCGAACTGTGCAGCCAGATGGGACGAATCATGGGAATCACGCGCCGAGAAATCCAAATCTTTTTGCAGTTGAGGCACTGAAGCCGCTAACGATATCGACATTTTACTGCTGGGAGGCAATTTTAAAATCAGGCGAGCGACGGTTCGTTCTTCTTCCGGTATCTCAACTATCCGCCATTTACCGTCGGTGACATTTTTAGAAAAATGATCAGCTACGCCTAAACCTTCAAGCAGAGGGATATCGTCCGCTTGTACGGGAGATAAGCGAGGCGGTGTGTACACAGGCGTATCATATATTCTTTCTTCAGAGGATTTTCGCAGTTCATCGAAATCGATATCGCCTGCTTTGATGCTTATCGTTGCAGTCCCTTTGGGAGAAGGCGGCATATAACTAGCAATTTTTGTTATCCTTTTATCAAAAACGGAGGGGGTGGTAATATCTTCAATAAATTCGTTCACCAGGACGACCTCTTCCGGTGTGATTCCTGTAGAAAGGGGCAGTACAAACGTATCATTTGTTCTATCGTAGTGCCATGTCTGTGGTCCATATCCGAATGTGGCCTCGGATAACATACCAAGCTGTGATATCCCCTGTTCAATCAGCTCTTCCGTGATCATTAATTGCTCCTAATCACCATAAAAATCTGTTTTTAGGATACTATCTCTATGGTAATTTTTGTATGACATTATCATGAAAATTATTAACTTATAGAAATTATTATGTTTT
>JAGWLJ010000375.1 GCA_028873275.1 Pseudomonadota bacterium | reverse complement strand
GCACGGCCTCACCTTCGGCCCCGATCCGGCGACACACACCCATAATACGCTGGGCGGCATGCTCGGCAATAATTCCTGCGGCACGCATTCGGTCGAGGCGCACCGCACCTCCGACAACACGCACAGCATGGACATCCTGACCTATGATGGGCTGCGCATGACGGTCGGCGCGCTGACCGAGGAAGAGCTCGACAAGCATTGCGGCGTCGCCGACCGTGAGGGTGGCATATACCGCGGCCTGCGCTCGATACGCCAGCGCTACGGCGAGGAAGTTCGCGCCCGCTTTCCTAACATCCCCCGCCTGGTGTCTGGCTACGCGCTTGACCAGCTGCTGCCCGAGAAAGGCTGCCATGTCGCGCGGGCGCTGGTGGGATCGGAGAGCACCTGCGTTACCATCCTGCGCGCCACGCTGAACCTGATTCCCGATCCGCCGCATAAGCGGCTGCTGGTCATCGGCTTCGACGCCATCGAGCATGCCGCCGATGCCGTGCCCTTCATTCTCAAATACAAGCCCATTGCGCTCGAGGCCGTGGACGACCAGCTGGTGAGCTACATGCGCAAGAAAGGGTTGCTGACTGCTTATCTGCGCCATCTGCCCAAAGGCAATAGCTGGCTGCTGGCGCAGTTTGGCGGCGATACGCCCGAGCAAGCGCGTGCCCATGCGCAGGCGTTACAAAAAACTCTCCCCGGCGACCGGCACGTGACCGATTCGCACCTGCTTGAGGATCCGGAAGCGCGGGCCGAGATGTGGCGCGTGCGCGAGGCCGGGCTGCCGGCCACCGCCTTCGTGCCCGGCATGCGCGATACCTGGGAGGGATGGGAGGACTCGGCGGTGCATCCGGATAAGCTCGGTGCTTATGTGCGCGACTTCAAAGCCCTCTTTGAAAAATACGATAATCACGGCGCCATCTACGGCCATTTCGGAGATGGGCTGATTCACACGCGCATCGATTCCGGTCTGCATACGGAAGAAGAGATCCTGCATTTCCGGCGCTACCTGCA
>JAGWLJ010000134.1 GCA_028873275.1 Pseudomonadota bacterium | reverse complement strand
CGTGACGCTGAACGGCATGGTTCCCTCCGATATCAGGAATGTCACCACCATTGAGAATTATATGGTGGATGGCAGTATTGATGATCTGGTCGCCAATCCCGATGGCATTATTATTGGGCGGGAACTGGCTAAAAAACTGTCACTTTCCATGGGCGATAATATCAACGTCGCCACCACCACCGGCCAGGTGCGTACATTCAAGATCGTAGGCCTGTTCCATGTCGGCCGTGCCAGCTACGACGAGAGCCAGGCTTTTGTCGATTTGAAGCGCGTGCAGGCGTTGCTGAACCGGCCTAACCGAGCCAACAGCATCATTATCAAGCTGCCCGATCCCAACCAGGCTTATACTCTCGCTGCACAGATCGAAAGCCGCATCGGCTATAAATGCATCTCCTGGCAGGAGGCGTCGGAGGATATCCTCAATACGCTCGTTATCCGCAATATCATCATGTACACGGTGGTTAGCGCCGTGCTGGTGGTGGCGGCGTTCGGGATTTATAACGTCATCTCGACGGTGGTGATGGAGAAACAGCGCGATATTGCTATCCTCAAGTCCATGGGCTTCCATGCCCGTGACGTGCAGCGCATTTTCACCATTCAGGGCATCATCCTGGGGCTGGTGGGATGCGCCACCGGGCTGCCGCTGGGCAGCCTTCTCATGCGCGGCATGATGCATATCAGCCTGAAGCCGCCCGGCAGCACGGAAATCGTTCAGATGCCTATCGACTGGAGCTGGCCGCAATTCGCCATCGCTGCTGCCTTTGCTATTGCTGCGGCAGTGATTGCTGCGCTGCTGCCGGCGCGCAAGGCAGCGCTCGTGCAACCGGTGGATATTTTGCGGGGCAGCCAATGAGCGCCGCCATCCGGGCCGAGAAGTTGACGCGCGTGCTGGCAGGCGAAGTGCCGGTGACGCTGGTTAAGGATGCCGATGTTGCCATCCAGCGCGGCGAATTCGTCGTCATCACCGGCCCATCAGGCTCCGGCAAGTCCTCGCTGCTCTATTTGCTGGGGCTGCTGGATAAACCAAGCAGCGGCCAGATCTGGCTGGGTGATATGGACGTTACCACCTATGGTGAGGATAAGCTGGCCGATATCCGGCTGAAGGAATTAGGCTTTGTATTTCAGTTCCATTTCCTGCTGCCAGAGTTCACAGCACTCGAAAACGTCATGCTGCCTATGCAGCGTTTAGGCAAACTGGTAACATCGGAAATCAGGAAGCGCGGCGAGGAACTGTTGCAAAGCCTTGGCCTTGGCGAACAAATCCATAAGTTGCCAAAGCAGCTCTCCGGCGGCCAGAGCCAGCGTGTCGCCATCGCTCGTGCGCTGGCCAATGATCCGCAGCTGATCCTGGCTGATGAACCGACCGGCAATCTTGACACCGCCGCCAGCGCCAATGTGCAAAGGATCCTCAAAGACCTGGCACATCAGCAAAATCATGCCGTTGCCGTTGTTACTCACGACCCGCAGTTTGCTGCTATTGCGGATCGGGTGATTACCATTGTGGATGGAAAGATTAGGAATCCCTGAGCCAACACCAGCACCCTCACCGTTTTGGGAGAACATGGCGGCAGATATTTACAAAGACCCGCCATCATGAAAGTCATGCGCCATGTCTTTTCAGTGCTGCTGCTTATCCTTGCGGGCTGGTTTGCCTGGACAACGCGGCTATTGCCGTGACTGTTCACCGTATCGCGGGTTAACGCATTCCGCTGCCAGCAACTCTGCTACCTCCATCCCATTAGAAGGATGCGGAATCGTATTGGCGGTGATAATTTGCGCTGCCCCTGCTTTTTGCAATGCGTCATAAGCATTGCCTGCGAATAGCCCATGCGTGGCCAGGCAGGTAATGTCCGCGAATCCCTGCGCCTTAAGCAGTTCTACCGCCTTAATCATGGTAGCGGCGGTGGAGATGATATCGTCAATCAGCACCGGAGTGTGATTCTTATAACGCCCGATATCCGGCAAGGTGATTTCCACGTCACGATCACCATGACGGGTTTTTTGCAGGACGATGTAGGGCGCTTGCACTTCCTCGGCCACCTCTTTCACCCATTGCTCGCTTTCCATATCCGGTCCAATGATCAGAGCATGTTTTATATTTTTTCCAATCCACTCAGCCATTAGCGACGCAGCGCTAAGGCTTTTGCATTCACAAGTATAGCTTTCTTTTAAATCGTGATGCCGGTGCAGATGAGGATCGACGGTAATCAGGGCGTCGATGTAACGGGAAAGCATCACAGCAAAAGTTTCTGAAGTTACCGCTTCGCCTTCATGGAAGCGCGTATCTTGGCGCATATAGCCAAGATAGGGCGCCACCAGCGTCACCTTTGCAGCACCAAGCTCTTTCAGTGTTTGCGCCAGAAATATAAGCGGTAGCGTTTTTGTATCTGGCTGGTTCAGGCTGCACAAAATAGCAGCAGGCTTGCCTCTAACGGCGGATAAAATGCGCACATAGGATTCCCCATCGGGGAAGTGCCGCCATTCCCAATCGCCCTGTTCAATGCTCATGATCCTGGCAAGTGCCGCCTGTTCAGGAAATGCAAAAAGTAATGTCATTCCATTTCCTCCAGCCGAATCAGTTCATTGCTTTCGTGCAGGAAAGAAAGCGCATAATTGAGCTCGCCCGACGATTGGCTGTGGATGGTAAAGAGCGGCTGGCCTTTCTCCACGATAGCATGCAGTTTGACATGCAGATCGACGCCTGCTGCCTTGAACTGCGGGGCGCCGGCCAGTTTGGCCAGCAGCGCGATTCGCCTGGTATCGATCTGCGTAATCTTACCGGTTTTTTCCGCGAGATAATCATGCCGGCAGCAGGACTGAGGAATCTCGCGCATGCCGCCCTGCGCCTCGCAAATCGCTTGAAACTTCGCCCAGGCTTTGCCGTTTCTCAGTAGATCTTCGGCGATGGCGATGCCTTTCCCTCTCTCTATGGCAGGCGAGAACTCCAATACGTTCCCCGCCAGCAGCAGCGCGTGCTCACGTAGATCGGCAGGTGCATCCTGATGATTGGTAAGCACCTGCACCACGTCGCGCGCCTCCAGCGCCGGGCCGATGCCGCGTCCGACCGGCTCGAAACCCTCGGTCAGCACCACTTTAATAGTCAGCCCCGACAGCTTGCCGACATGGCGCAGCAAATGCTGTAGCCTTATGCCCATGGAAGCATCGCGCACCTTGGCGGTCGGGCCGATGGGGATATCGATCACCACATGCGTCGAGCCGGCGGCGATCTTTTTGGATAGCACGGAGGCGACCAACTGGCCTTCGCTATCGACATTGAGCGCGCGCTCGACACGGATCAGCACATCGTCAGCCGGGCTGAGTGACACTGCGCCCCCCCAAGCGATACAGCCATTCTCTTTCTCCACTACCTTACGGATCTGATCGAGCGAAAGCTCCACTGGCGCCAGCACTTCCATGGTATCCGCCGTGCCCGCCGGCGAAGTGATGGAGCGCGAGGAAGTTTTTGGCATGATCAGGCCGTAGGCGGCAACGATGGCTACCACGATAGGCGTCGTTCGGTTGCCTGGCAGGCCGCCGACGCAATGCTTATCCACCACCAGCTCTTTCCCCCATGAAAGCAGCTCACCGGCGGCCGCCATGGCGTGCGTCAGGTAAAATATCTCCTCTTCATTCAATCGCCCGCCGGCGCAGGCAGCAACGAAGGCGGAAGTATGAATGTCGGAAAGATGCCCGGCTACCGCATCTTCGATGATGGCGTTGATTTCCTGTTCTTTAAGGACGTTGCCGTAAATCTTGCTGCGAATATAACTCAACGAATGCAGTGGCTTTGGGTGCGACAGCGATACTTCTTCGCCTTCTTTAGCCTCCAGAAGCTGCCAGGCATATTCCGAAAGTCCGGCCTCGTTGTGATGCAGCAGCGGCGTGGTGACGGTGTTCAGCGTGGCGATGATATAGCGCTCGCCCTTTTGCACACGGATGCGCGCCTGAGATACGAAGCCTTCCGAAAGGCAGATATGGCTGTCGTTGCGCATATAGATGACCGCTTCGTTCTGCGTGTCTATTCCCAGCCGCTTAAGGATTAGGGTTGGTTTTTCGTTCATAGCTCTACCGTTTGCTGGTAGTCCGGCACAACGCAAGACCAGCCGAGGCGTTCTTCAATGTGGCCTTTCATGGCCTGTGCCGCCGATTCCTCGCCATGCGTAATGAATGTTTTTATCGGAGGCTTCCGCATATGGCCAAGCCATTCCAGAATTTCCTCATAATCGGCATGGGCGGACATATTATCGAGTGAGGCGATCTCGGCATGGATCGGCACCATCTCGCCATGAATTTTGATCTCTTTCTCACCCTTAAGCAGCCGATCGCCGCGCGTGCCACCTGCCTGAAAGCCGGTAAAGAGAATAGTATTCTTGCGGTCAGGGCCGAGATGCTTGATATGGTGCAGCACCCGCCCGCCAGTGGCCATGCCGCTGGCGGCGATAATGACTTTGGGGTAGTGGTTCTGATCCAGCGTTTTCGAGGCTTCTGCAGCGTGGACATAGGTAACGCTTTTGGTCACCGCGTCGCACACGTCGCGGTTCAGACGGTGCTCATTCAGATATTTCTCAAGAATATCGGTGGCGCCGATGGCCATGGGGCTGTCGAGAAACACCGGGATATCCGGCAGGCGATCGGCGCTTTTCAGCGTATGAATGCCATAGAGTAGACTCTGCGCTCGTCCGACGGCAAAGGCGGGAACGATCACTGTCCCCCCGCGCGCCGCAGTGCGCTTGATAACCTCCTCCAGCTGGTCAAGCGGATCGGTCTCCTCATGCTGCCGGTTGCCGTAAGTGGATTCGACCAGCAGATAGTCGGCCTCCGTTGGCAGCACCGGCGCTTTCATGACTGGATCATGCGGCCTGCCAATATCGCCGGAAAAAAGCACAGTCCGCTTCTCCGCTGTTAAAAGTACCCATGACGCACCAAGGATATGCCCGTTGCGCTCGAAGCGAAAGCGGATGCTGCT
>JAGWLJ010000374.1 GCA_028873275.1 Pseudomonadota bacterium | reverse complement strand
ACGTTCCTTTCAAACAGGCGCATAGTCCTATCGTAAACCTTTCTCTGCACAAACACCCGCCGCGTATTGGTACAGCGCTGCCCTGCCGTGCCAAGGAATGAATTAAGCAGCGCCTTCACTGACCATTCGAGATGTGCCTCGGATATTTTATCGGAAATAACTACACCATTATTGCCGCCGAGCTCCAGTATGGGTTTTATGCTGTTATTTTTTTTCTGCTCCAGTGCGGCAAGGATGGCTTTGCCCATGCCGACGCTGCCGGTAGCGCTTACCATATCAACGCCCTCATGTCCCACCAGCATTGTGCCGGCCTCGCGACCGCCAATAACGATGTGTAGCAGGTCTCCCTGCCCCAGCCGATCGAACAGCGCTTTGACGGCCAGTGCGACCAGCGGTGTTTTTTCGGAGGGCTTCCACAGCACCGCATTACCGGCAAGCAATGCCGGCGCGATAGTCCAATGCGCCACTACCAAGGGAAAATTAAATGAGGTAATAAGCCCAATCAGCCCTGCCGGCACACGCTCCTTGCAGCGGTACATATTATTAAACTCCGGCAGCGACGCATCTTTGATGGTTTTGTATAGAATAGCTTCTGAGCCATCCGCCTCGCCGAGCGATTCTTTCATCGTCTTGCCGGAATCCATGGTCATAAGCGTAGCCAACAGTTCCCTATGCGCTCTGATGGAACCAGCCAGCGCTTCCAGCACCTCTTCCCGCTCGTTTCGGGACTTACTCTGCCATGCTTGTTGCGCAATCCGCGCACGGGTAATTTTTTCATCAATTGTTTCAGGCGTATCGGCAGCCAGCGAAGCAATGGTTTCACCGTTGCGTGGCCCCGGAACTGGCATCTTGCCTTCCGGCAAGGACACGCCGAGTGAATGGAACAGGTTAATGATACGTGCATCAGCCATGGGATTTGCTCAAGGGAGGGTTATCAACTTCACCCGCAGTCCAGCCGCCGCCGAGGGCCTTGATCAGCGTTACTGCCGCCGTCAGCCGCCGACCAA
>JAGWLJ010000133.1 GCA_028873275.1 Pseudomonadota bacterium | reverse complement strand
GTCAGCGCCTCGCGCACGTCGTCGAGCTTGAAGGGCTTGATGATGGCTTCGATTTTTTTCATAGGCGTCAGTAGTAATGCTCCTCTTGACTTTTGGCAAGCCCTGCCTCACAAAGCGCCTATGGCCGCCGACCCAGCGATGACCGCGCATCTGAACGCCGTGCTGAAGCACAAGCTCACCGGCATCAATCAGTATTTCCTGCATGCGCGGATTCTGAAGCACCAGGGCGATGTCAAACTGGCCGATCACGAATACAAAGCCTCGCTCGATGCCATGAAGCATTCGGATATGCTGGT
This sequence comes from Pseudomonadota bacterium, assembly GCA_028873275.1. Taxonomy (GTDB): domain Bacteria; phylum Pseudomonadota; class Alphaproteobacteria; order Rickettsiales; family SXRF01; genus JABDCD01. The sequence continues at coordinate 4,688 of JAGWLJ010000133.1, read as the reverse complement.
GGAGCATATCCTGTCGCTGGGCGGCATTCCCAACCTGCAGGAGCTCGACCGGCTGGCTATAGGCCATTCCGCCCGCGCCATGCTGCAGAATGACCTGGCATTGCTTGAGACGGCGCAGGCGGGGCTGGCAAGCGCCATGGAACATGCCGAAACATTGAACGACCGCGCTTCCTCCGCTCTGCTTACAAAAATCAGGCAGACGCAGCAGGAACGCATGGAGTTTATAAACAAGCAGCTTGCTGCCCTTCAACGAAAGGAATGCGCATGACCCGTTTACTCGCCTTTATAACCCTTATCGTAGGAATCTCTCTTATGGCACCGAAAGCCGCCAAAGCCGCCGACCTGGAAAACACGCTCTACATGGATCTCAAGGATAATTGCCGCGTCACTATAGAAATGCGCCCGGACCTGGCGCCCAATCATGTCAACCGCATCAAGGAGCTCGTGCGGCAGCATTTCTATGACGGCGTGGTGTTCCACCGCGTCATCGACGGCTTCATGGCCCAGACCGGCGACCCCACCGGGACCGGCATGGGCGGTTCCGGTCAGAAGATCAATGCCGAATTCAGCCGCGAGCCGCACCGGCGTGGCGTCGTCTCCATGGCCCGTGCCGCTGATATCAACAGCGCCGACAGCCAGTTCTTCATCGTGCTGGCCGATTCCACCTATCTCGACGGCCAGTATACCGTCTGGGGCAAGGTGACCAGCGGCATGGACTGCGTCGATAAAATCAGAAAAGGCGACAAAGCCGATAACGGCAAGGTCACCAATCCTGATAAAATCGTGAAAATACAGGTGGCGGCGGACGTGAAATAATCAAAATACTGGACAACTGGCTTTAAATATTTATGGTGGTTAACTATTGGCCACTGTAGTTAATAGCTATGTCTCTTGAACGCCCCCGCTTTATTCATTTTTCTGGGAACCGGAACCCCCTGTCCCATGCCCTCCATACCGAGTTAATGGGATATCTGGAAGGCCGGACAGGCGAGACTGCGCTGAAAGATTTTGTGGATTTTTATGCCAGATCCCATCCGGAATCTCTGCTTACCACGCATGGAGAAGCAGGATATACCGACCTGCATAATGCCATCAGTTTACCTTATCACTGTGAGTGGACGGGCCAGCGGCATGATAATGACTATGCTAGAATTCCCGATATAGACGATAGGGCATTGAAGGCGTTTAACATCATCAATGATGCCTGCGTTCGGTATCTGCATGCGTTGGATTATGTCAAAGTGGCCGGACGTGCCAACAGGTACAAAAAAAATATATTGCATAGCGCTCTGCTGACCAAACGAGCCGCGATCGTTTCTCATGTTTTCTCGTCCATTCGCAAGAGCATCGCGCAGTTGAGCGATATTTACGACTGGGATCGCTATTATAAGGATATGCTTCTTCAGCCATCTCCTGCCGGGAATACCATTCTCCACCTGGCCTTATATACCGGAAACAAAGAGATTATCGATTTTGTTCTCAATGAACTTGCTATCCTGGAGCCACAGGAAAGAAAGGCCATGCTTATGGCGCCTTTTGGCAGAGACCGGAATATCCTGCATCTGCTATTGAGCGGTGCAAAAGAGGATATGCCGTATATACGGGAGAAAGTTATCCAGTTTGCCATTGATGCTTGCGGCGAGGAGGAAGCGGAGAGGCTATTGACGTCTCTGGCGCAACAGAAAGATGGGCATGGCGTCGACTGCCTCAAGAGCGGCACCCCGGAAAGCAAGCAGTTCTGGAGAAACCTGGTCTACACTTATAATGAAACGACCGCGGCGAGGCGCTAAGCCTTGCGCGTTGACTGTTTCGATTTCGATCTTCCCGACTCCTTAATTGCTGTCCATCCCGTCAGCCCGCGTGATGCGGCGCGGATGCTGGTGGTTGGCGATCATCTTCAGGATAAAATAATACGCGACCTGCCACGTTTTCTTCGGCCTGGCGATGTCATGGTATTTAACGACACGCGGGTGATTCCGGCGCGCCTGTTCGGCAGGCGAGGAGAGGCGCGGGTGGAGGTGCTGCTGCATAAACCATCTCCGTGCTTGTCGCGGGGCCTGGAATCGGACTCCGCCATTCGGCGGGATTTATGGCAATGCTTCGCGCGCCCAGCCAAACGGCTGAAATCCGGCGACCGTATCGCCTTTGCCGAAGATTTTCATGCAGAGGTGATTGAAAAGCAGCCCTCCGGCGAGGTGGTGCTGGCATTCGGCGACGGTCTACATGAGAAACTGCGCCGCTATGGGCACATGCCTCTGCCGCCCTACATCACGCGGCAGGATGAGATTGCCGATCGAGAGCGCTACCAGACTGTTTATGCCCGCGAGGAGGGGTCGGTGGCGGCGCCGACGGCGGGGCTGCATTTTACCGAATCGCTGCTGGCGGCTATCGATGTGGCAGGGGTAAGGCGTGCGCATGTGACGCTGCATATCGGCGGCGGCACGTTTCTGCCGGTGAAGGCGGAGGATACGGCGGACCACATCATGCACAGCGAATATGCCGTCGTGACGCCGGGAGCAGCGGATATTATCAATCGGGCGAGGGAAGCCGGCGGCAGGGTGATCGCTGTGGGGACGACGTCGCTGCGCACTCTGGAGTCGGCGGCGGATAATGCCGGCCGCATCCATCCTTTCGCCTCCGAAACGAATATTTTTATCACGCCGGGTTATCGGTTCAAAGCTGCCGACCTGCTGTTGACCAATTTTCACCTGCCGCGCTCGACGTTGTTTATGCTGACCGCGGCTTTCAGCGGACTGGAGCGCATGCAGGCGGCCTATCGCCATGCCATCGCACAGCGCTACCGTTTTTATTCCTACGGCGACGCCTGCCTGCTCGAAAAAGCGTGAATTGCTTTTAGACGCTGTTGATGGCGTATCATTTTTTCTCGTCTCGACCGCTTATTGCGGAAGGCGTAGATGCTAAGCGTTAGCATAAAATTGATCAGCGTACATTTACTCACTGCAACCTCAAACCTCAGGAGATGTTATGACCAAGACTCAGCTTCTTGCGACGGTTTCAGCCGTCGTGCTGTCCCTTTCCGCCGGCGCCGCTTTCGCTGACGCCAACGAGAACACCGGCAGCAATGTTGCCACCGGCAGCGCCAGCCTGACCAGCGATTCAAGCACGCAGAGCACGGCCAGCTCTGCTGACAACAACATGAACAACAGCAACAACACTTCCAACAGCGATTCCAGCACTAAAAACACCACCAACACCAGCAGCACGAGCGATTCGAGCAGCCATAGCTCCAGCTCTGCCGACAATAACACCACCAACAGCATGAGTGATTCGAGCACGCACAGCTCCAGCTCGGCTGACAATAACATGACGTCGAGCAACAATACCTCTACATCCGATTCCAGCACTAAGAACACCACCGATACTTCCAGCAACACCTCCACTTCCAATGACACGCATGACCATAGCGGCAATGCGATTGCCAGTGGCAATACCATCAGCGGTAACACCACTGCCAGCAATAACGATTCCAGCACCAAGACCAGCAATACTACTGAGACCAGCAGCAACACGACGACGGATGCCAGCACACATGCCAGCACCACTACGTCGAGCGACACGCATGATCACAGTGGCAATACGGCCAACGGCAATACGCTGCTGTCCAACAGCAACAACGACTCAAGCACCAAAACGAGCACTACGGTCAACACCGACAGCCACAACATGGACAGCCACAACATGGCCTCCATCAATGAAGGCAACACCGGCAACGCCGCCGGCTTTGGCTTCAATGGCCGCGTGAATGCCTCGGTGCTGGGGGCGACAATCTCCGGCTCCAGCGTGGAGTTCGCCTCCGGGCACAATGCAAGCTACGCCGGCAACGCGATTGATAACGGTGCGCTTGGCACGATGAACGGCATCGCCGTGCTCAGCCAGAACACCGGCATCAACGCCACCAATCAGCAGGCGGTTACGGTGTCCACTGGCGACATCGCCATTCACTAAGCGTAAAGTCGAGCGGAGTCTCTTCGCGGAGGCTCCGCTCCTCACTCCAACCGGCAGGGTTGCTATGAAACACGCGGCACAGTGGATTGCAGGCATGGCCATCGCGTTGATGGCGGTCACCGCCCAGGCGGCGGACCAGGAAATCGCCTTCGCTCATCCCATGGGCGATGAGGAACTGGCGCAATATCGCGGCGCGGGGCTGGCGATGAACTATAATCTCTCGTCGCTGAACGCGGCGCTGAATAATACTTCCGCCGTTAATACCGTATCGGGCGGCAACGTGCTGCAAAGCGGTGCGCTGACGCAGGTCAGCGGCATTACGTCGGTCATACAGAACAGCGGCAACAACGTCATCATCCAGAGCAATACGATCGTGAATCTCACCATGAATTAGCACAGGGAGAAACGCCATGCCGTTCCTTCGTTGCATCCTGTTTCTCAGCCTGTGGCTCGCGGTGACGGTGAGCACCCCGGCACGAGCGGGCTCCGGTGATATCTTTCTGGACGGAGGCGGGGGCAGCTACACCATTCGTCACATCCACTCCCTGCGCGATATGCGCTATGCCGGCGTGGTGCGGCAGCGCTACGATTTCAGCTGCGGCTCGGCGGCGGTGGCGACCCTGCTGACTTATCATTACCGCCGCCCGGTGGAGGAACCGGACGTGCTGGCGGCCATGTTCCGGCAGGGCGACCGCGACAAAATCCGCAAGGAAGGATTCTCG
>JAGWLJ010000132.1 GCA_028873275.1 Pseudomonadota bacterium | reverse complement strand
GAAAACTCCCATTTTTCCGGCGAGACTTTCTTTTCTTTCCAGTCGCCCTGGTCATAGTGCCAGTGATGCGTGCGCCCGACCGCCATACCGGTATAGCGTTTCCCTTCGTATTTCTTGACGCGGTTGTAGCTGGCCGCCAGGTTTTGGGGCTTTTTTGCGGGCATAGGCCCAGCCTAGCAGCGGCGGTGTAAAATCGCCGGTAGAATGAGGCGGCATTTTCGTCTAAGCCAGTGCCATGAGTTCTATTTTTGCCAAACCCTGCCAATTCATCGCCGGCGCCGCCAGCATTGAATCGCTGCCGCCGATCGGCCAGCCGGAGATCGCCTTCATCGGCCGCTCGAACGCGGGGAAATCCAGCCTGATCAACGCGCTGATCGGCCAGAAATCGCTGGTGCGCACCTCGAAGCACCCCGGCCACACGCAGCAGCTCAATTTCTTCCTGCTGGGCGAGCGCCTGATGCTGGTCGACATGCCGGGCTACGGCTTTGCCAAGGTTTCCAAGCAGAAAAAGGGCGAATGGGACGGGCTGATCCGCCATTACCTCTGCGGCCGCCCCACCCTGCGGCGCGCCTGCGTGCTGGTCGATGCGCGGCGCGGCGTGCTGCCGGTGGACGAGGAGTTCATGGAGCTGCTCGACGAGGCCGCCGTCAGCTTCCAGATCGTGCTGACCAAGGCCGATACGCTGAAACCCCAGGAACTTAGCAATATCTTGCAAAGCGTAAACAAGACGATAGAATCCCACCCGGCCGCGCACCCGCTGGCGGTGGCCACCAGCGCTCTGACCGGACTGGGGATGGAGACGTTGCATGAACAGCTTGCGCCTTTTGCGGCATGAAAAAGATATGAAAACACGCGAAGTGAAAACCCCCGACCGCTGGCTGAAAACGGCGGCCACCCTCTCCGAGGCGCTGCCCTACATGCGCCAATTCGCCGGCGAGACCTTCGTCGTCAAATACGGCGGCCACGCCATGGGCGACGCCGAACTCGGCCGCCAGTTCGCGCACGACATCGTTATGCTGAAGCAGGTGGGCATCAACCCCATCGTGGTGCATGGCGGCGGGCCGCAGATCGGCCGCATGCTCGAGCGGCTGAAAATCCAAAGCTCTTTTGTCGACGGCCTGCGCGTCACCGATTCGGCGGCGGTCGAGATCGTCGAGATGGTGCTTAGCGGCTCGATCAACAAGCAGATCGTCTCCGAGATCAACGCCGCTGGCGGCATGGCCATCGGCATCTCGGGCAAGGACGGCCACCTGATCGAGGCGAGGAAACTGCGCCGCACCGTGCGCGACCCGGATTCCAACATCGAGAAAATCCTCGACCTCGGCTTCGTCGGCGAGCCGGTGCGCATCAACCCGGCCATACTGCAGAGCTTCGCCGAGTCGGACATCATCCCGGTGATCGCGCCCATCGGCATCGGCGACAAGGGCGAAACCTTCAACATCAACGCCGACACCGCCGCCGGTAGCCTGGCCGCAGCGCTGGCCGCTGCCAAGCTGATGATCCTGACCGACGTGGCGGGCGTGCTGGGCGGCGACGGGCAACTGATCAGCGAGCTGTCGCTTTCCGAGGCGCGCCGGCTGATCAAGGAAAAAATCATCCACGGCGGCATGATCCCCAAGATCGAGACCTGCATGCACGCGCTGGAGAACGACGCCGAAGCCGCGCATATTCTGGATGGCCGCCTGCCGCATGTGCTGCTGCTCGAAACCTTCACCAAATATGGCGCCGGGACGATGATTTACCGCGACTAATACAACCGCATTGTCATTCCCGCGACTAGTCCTCCGAAGCCTTGGCGACGGAGAAAAGCGGGAATCCAGTCCATACCTGCTTCACGTGCTGCTCTTGGAAACCTTTCAGGAATTAGCCCGCCCTGAAGTTCGTCATTCCCGCGAAAGCGGGAATCCATACCTGTATAAGCGGAATCCAATCCCCTCACGGCAACAATTCGCCACCTTTTTCTCCCCGCTGCTCCCGCGCCCTCAACTCCTCTCTAATGCGCTCCATCAGCGGCTTTGGTTCCGGTTTCCATTCATCTGACGCCTCGGCGCGCATTGTTTCTTTCATTTCCATTAAGCGAACAATCGAAGGGCGTAAGCTCAGATACCTCAGGAACTCCACATCGGCATCATGCGGCGCTGCGGCGGCGCGGGCCAATTCCTCCATTGTCGGCAGTCTATCCAGGCTGGTCTTCTTGAACCGCTCCAGCCAGTTCGGCTTCTCATCCGCTGCTTCATTCTCATCCATAAATATCCCCTGCACAATCGGCAATACCACTGAAAACTAATAGATATGCAATCCAACCGCAACTGCAGCCCTCCCCTGCCATTCCTGCCCGCCTTACACTGGCCATGCGACATCGCGTGACGGAAAAGGGAAAAGTCACACAATGTCACACCGCCGGCAGCGCATCCCGATAAGGCGACACTGATTTACAAGGATAAATTGGCCTGTAACGTCACCTTATGCCTAAAAAAGCGCCGCGAAACGCATCCGAACGCTATCGAAAATGCGCCAAACGACGCCGAAAAGATGCGAAACGACGCGAAACCTGTCCGAAACACGACGATACGCATCCTTACTGAAGCCGCAGCGTCGCGCCGTTGATGCGGTCGGCGATGGTTTGGAACGCCGTCTGCAGCAGCGCCGCCGTCGAGGCGGTGAAATAATATCCGGGCAGGCTGGCGCAGCTTTGCAGCAGCACCTGGTTCACATTGGGGCCGATGCCCACGGTATAGATGGTAATTCCGTCGGCTTTGATAGCGCTGCATATTTCCAGTGCGGTGGAATCGTCATCGGAAGCCAGGTCGCCGGTATAGACATCGTCGAGGCTGCCCGCCGCCAGCACCAGCGTTTTCTGCACGGAAGGATCGAACGGCGCCGGAATTGCCGGCTGCGCGGAATCCCATAATCCCTGCCAGTTGGGCGACAGGGCGAACCAGCCCCACATCAGCCCGACATTGAGCCGCGTATGGCCCGCCGGTTCCATGGCGTTCAGCGCGGCATTGATAGCGCCGGCGCTATTCATTGCGAACTGCAGCGGCGCCAGCGCGGAACTGGCTAAGTCGTTGCCGTTGCCGGAAGGAACGCGGAAACGCGTGGTATCATCCACAGGCGCGCTGTCGCTGGCATCGGTGAGGCCGTTGGGAGGGCTGTCGTTGTTGCGGTTGGCGATGAACTGGGTGTAGGAAGGCGCCCACGCCGATTGTATCCACCCGGCGCGCCCGCTCCCCGCGTTAACGGCCACATCATACGGCACTAATGACACATGCACGTTACTTAATGACGCCGAACTGCCGAAAACGATACCCGTCATGGCGCTGGCCGCCGCCTGCATGGCCACGATATTGATGCCGCCCATGACGGCGCTGTTGTCAAAGACGAGGGAAAGCTCCAGACTTTGCCCAGGCGTTATCTGATAGCCCGCATCCGCCTGCGAATCGATGGTGAGCGTGGACGTTGCGACGCCGAATATGCCCATCACCAGCATAGGCACGGTGACGGTGACCGTAGCGTCATACATCCCGTCGGCCGGCTGCGACACGGCGATACCGTCCACCGTCGAACCGAGATAATTGGCCGGGTAATTGGCGTTGAACAGCGCCGCCATCTCGACATCCACCGGCTGCGTGCTCCTGGTTCCCACCGCGCCGAGCAGCGCCGCGTCGGCCGCCGTCATCGCCTTGCCGCGCACGGCATACAGCCGGCCGATATCGACGCCCGCCGCCACGATCATGAGCAGCAGCGGCAGCATCACCGCCACCAGGATCAGTACGCCGCCGACGTGGCAGGAAAGGAGCTTTTTAATTGTGGCCATATCCGCTATATAGCCCCTTATGTGCCTGTTGAAAACGAATAATAAGGGCGCCGCCGCCATTGAGATGGCCATCGCCGCGCCGGTACTGTTTCTGCTCCTGATGGGCATCGTGGAAATCGGGCTGATGCTGTTTGCCTCCTGCGTGGTGGAAGGCGCCACCGCCATCGGCGCGCGCATCGACAATGTTTCCGCCATTCCCGGCGGCCTGAGCCGCGACGCCTATATCCGCAGCCAGATCGGCCAGCTATCCAGCGGGTTCCTGCAACCGGCCCTGCCCAGCATCACCGCACAGCCGATGGGCAACAGCGTCACCCTTTACCGCGTCACCTATCCGTGGGCGGTGACGACGCCGATGATCCGCCAGATCTTCGGCGATGCCAACGGCAATTTCGACATCACCGCCGCCGCCGCCGTGCGGGACGGGCAGTTCTAGCATGGCGTGGCGCGACGACAGCGGCGTGGCGCTGATCGAGTTCGCGCTGGCGTTGCCGCTGCTGCTGCTGTTGCTGGCAGGAGCGGTTGAATTCGGCCGTTTCGCGCTGATGCATCAGAAGCTCGACAAGGCGGCCAGCGCCATGGCCGATTTCGCGGCAGGGAGCCAGGGCGTATCGGCGGCCGACCTTGACGGCTTCGCGCAGTCCGCGCCGCAGATCGTATCGCCTTTCCCTTTTTCCGGCACGGTGATTTTTTCTTCCGTCGCATCGCCCGGCACGCCCAACAGCATTCTCTGGCAGCACGGCGCGCTGGGCGGCAGCGCCAGCCGCATCGGCAGCAGCGGCGGCACCGCCACGTTCTTAAGCGGCTATGTCGTGCCCGACGGCGAGGATGTCATCGCCGCCGAAGTGTTTATGGATTACGCACCTCTGCTGCCGGTGACCACGACGCTGATTCCCTCCCTCTCGGCGCAGACTTTATATAAGATAGCGATCTGCAAGCCGCGCCAGGGCATGCTGACGGCGCTGGTTCCGTAATCCGTTTAGGGGAAATATTACGATGTCAGGCGGCGGTAGGCCTCGTTGATCTCCGAGGATTTGAGCTTGAGCAGCAGCGCCATTTCCGGCGATACGCGGCCTGGGAAACGGTCGGGGTGGTAGCGGCGCATCAGGTCGCGGTAGCGTTTTTTGAGCGCGGACGGCGCGGCGTTCTTCCGCACGCCCAGCACCTCATGCGCCTCAGGCGCCAGCTCGTAGCGCACGCTGAT
>JAGWLJ010000002.1 GCA_028873275.1 Pseudomonadota bacterium | reverse complement strand
TCCTGCGCACCCTGCCGCAGCGCCTCGTGCACCGTATCAAGATTGGAGTGGCCGCTGATGACAACGACCGGCAGTTCGGGCGCCGCCGCATGCACTTTCGTCAGCGCCGTGAGGTTATAGGCGTCGGGCAGGCCGAGATCGAGCAGGATGACATCGACTTTGTTATGGGTGATAAACTCCAGCCCCTCGGCCAGCGATGACCGGCGATGCACCTTGAAACTATATTCCGTCTCCCCGAAAACGAGCGCCCGGATAATGGCCGCAGCGTCGCCCGCTGCATCCTCGATCAGCAGTATGGAAATCTCGGGCGCTTCCGAAACTGCGGTTTGTGGCCATGGCATAGCTGTATCCTCCTCTTTATTATATTGGCTGCGCGGCAGGCAGAGTAAAATAGAAACGGCTGCCTTCTCCCGGGACCGACGTCACCTGCATCGTGCCGCCGTGCGAAGCGACAATCTTGCGGGCAAGCGCAAGGCCGATACCGTGACCAGGATAGGTCCCCTCGGCGTGCAGCCGCTGGAACAGGCGGAATACGATGTCGTAATAATCCTCCTCGATACCGATGCCATTATCCTCGACCGAGAATTCCCACATCGCTCCCTGGCGGCGTGCGGAGATGCGCAGCTGCGGCGTTTTTCCGCCATGAAACTTGATGGCGTTCTCGATCAGGCAGGCAAACAGGCGCGACAGCCGGCCGCGATGCCCCATGACCACCGGCAGGCCCTCATGCGTCACCGCGGCGCCGCTGGCCCGTATCTCCTCAACCAGCGAATCCATGGCGGCCTGTACCAGCTCATTAGCGTCTAACGGCGCATGCCTGACCGGGAAGCTGTCAATGCGCACATATTCCTGCAGGCCGCGGAGCATGGCATTAAGGCGGGCGGCGTTCCCTTCGATCGACTGGACCGCATCCACCGTACCCGGCGGGCATTGATCTTTCAGAAGCCCGCAACTGGCGGCAATCTGGCGCACTGGCGCCAGCAGGTCATGACTGGCCACATAGCCTATATACTCCATGTCCTGCAACAGCGCCTGCTGCCCCGGCGCGAGGGAGGCGGGGACGGTGGAAGGCGATGACTCGCCGGATATGAACAAGGCTTCTGGCATAGAGCATCTATTTTTAAAATTATACTCCCCTGATCCGCCAGCGTCCACCGGAGATAATGTTAACCGTCTGAATTAATTTATGAAACTTTATATAAATTGCGATGCATTATTAACGCTCGCGCGGCAGCCGGGATGAAAAAATCGCTATTTCATAAAGTGATAGTCGGACGCCTCCGTCCAGAACAGCATCGCTATTAACATAGGTTAATCAGGCGGCGGCGATTTTTCCGGCCTGCCGGTGCAGGGCCTGCAGCTCAGGGACGAGTTTTTTCAGCAGGTCGAGCGCCTCGCCGCTCCGGCGATCAAGGCAGGCCTGGCGCAGCGTTTCCAGCGATTTGCGCAGGATGGCCATATCAGGGAAATGGGGAGAAGCGAGAAAGATGCTTTCGTGCGTTGTTTTCACCGCGTTTTCCGAGAAGAGAAATAATTCTTCGTAGAGCTTCTCGCCGGGGCGCAGCCCGGTGAAGGTAATTTTGATATCCTCATGCGGCGTGAGCCCGGCCAGCCGTATCATCTGCTCGGCGAGATCAAGGATGCGCACCGGCTGGCCCATGTCGAGCACCAGCACGCATTCCTGCCGGTCTTTCATGGCGGCGCCCAGTGTGGCCGCCTGCAGCACCAGCTCGACGGCCTCGCGCACGGTCATGAAATAGCGGGTGATGTCGGGATGGGTGACGGTGAGCGGCCCTCCGCGCGCCAGCTGCTCGGAGAAAAGCGGCACCACCGAGCCGCTCGAACCCAATACGTTGCCGAAGCGCACGGTAATGAAGCGCGTCTCGCCGCTTTTCTCGGCAGCGCCCAGCGCCTGGCAGATATTTTCGGCCAGCCGCTTGGTGGCGCCCATAACGTTGGCGGGGTTGACGGCCTTGTCGGTCGAGATCAGCACCATGATGGCAGCACGGTGGCGGCGGCAGCATTCGGCGACATGGTGGGTGCCGAAGACATTGGTGAGGATGGTCTCCTCGATATTGTCCTCGGCGATGGGCACGTGCTTGATGGCGGCGGCATGGAACACCAGCTCGGGCGAAAAGGTTCCGAACACCAGGTCGAGATGGCGGGCGTCGCGCACGTCGCCCAGTATGGCCGATACGGGCAGGCCGGGGAAGGCGCCGCGTATCTCGCGCTCGATCTGGTACAGGTTGAATTCGCTGATATCGAACAGCGTCAGATGCCCGGGGCGGTAGGAAGCGATCTGCCGCGCCAGCTCGCCGCCGATGGTACCGCCGGCGCCGGTGACCAGCACTTTCCTGCCTTCGACCAGGCGCTTCATATGATCGCGGTCGAGCACGTGCTGGGCGCGCATCAGCAGATCCTCGATGGCGATGGGGCGAAGTTGCGGCCCGTCGCTGAAGCCCTGCTTGAGCTCGCTTAAAGAAGGCAGCCGCGCCAGCGGAATGCCCAGCCCATCAGCGATCTCCAACAACCGGCGTACGCGCTCGCCGGTAATGCGCTCATCGGTAACAATCAGCTTCTGCGGCCGCCTGCCCTGCCGCGCCAGGCGCTTCACCACCTGCGGCAACCGCTCCGTCGTCCCACAAATGGATACGCGGTGAATGGTGCGGCCTTTCTGCTGCCGGTCATCGTCCACCAGGCCGATTACCTCATAAGGCGCGGTGGCATCCCTGCCCAGGTCGCGGATAAACTGTTCGGCCTGATCCCCCGCCCCGACCAGCAGCACGGGAATGCGGCGCGTCATTCTTGGCGCGGCAGGCAATCTGAGTACGCGGTCCTTGACAGCGCGGTAAACAAACCGCGGGCCGGCCAGCAGGCCCATGAGCAGCATCCAGTTGATGAACAGCACCGAGCGCGGCACGCCTTCGAGACGGTTGACGGTGAACATGACGAGCGCGAAAACGAGAATGGAGAGCGTCACCGCTTTCACAATCGCCAGCATGTCCTGCATCGAAGCGTAGCGCCACAGGCCGCGGTAGAGACGCATCATCACGAACACGGCGACGCAGATGGTGGTGAAAAGCAGCGTGCCGCTGCGCATATACTCGTCGGCGGCATGCCACTGGTCGCCCAGCCTGAGCCAGATGGCGATGCCGAAGCTGGCGGCGGCCATCACCGCGTCATGGACAGCGGCGATCAGATTGCGATTAAAGCGCGGCAGAATCATGCGAGAGCCCGGTGCGGTCATGCGCGAAAAAGCCAAGCAGCATGAACACCGCGAGATAGGCCATGGCCAGGCAGATGACGGCGATATGCGGGTGCAGCGCCGAGAATACGGCCAGCAGGATGAGCAGCAGATTGACGCCGAAGATATACAGCGTCACACGGTCATGGCGGCGTCCGGCGCGCACCGCCCGCTGGTAATAATGCTCCGAATGCGCCACCCAGATTTTTTTTCTTTCGCACAGACGACGCAGCAGCGTCAGCGTGCCGTCGGCCAGGTAATAGGCGGGCAGGATCAGCGCCGGGAAAAGGTAGCCGGAAGTGGAGGCCATCAGCAGCAGGTAACCGATGATGAAACCGATGGGCACGCTGCCGACATCGCCCAGGAAAATGCGGGCGGGATGCCAGTTCCACCACAGGAAGCCGAAGCCGGCGGTGGCGACGATCAGGCTATAGGAAAACAGGTTATGCGAAAACGCGTCGCTGAACACGGCCAGCAGGCAGAATCCCATGCCGATGCAGATCATTTCGCTGGCGGAAATGCCGTCGATGCCGTCCATGAAATTGAACAGGTTGATGAACCAGATCCACAGCAGCGCCGCCATACCCCTGTCGAGCCATAGCGGCAGGGCGTCGGAGAAAATGGGCGCATGGCGCAAGCTGAGCGGCAGGCCGACGGCCATGGCCTGCACCAGCAGGCGCACCCAGGGCGGCACGCTGATCAGGTCATCGAGCAGCGACACCGCGGCCAGCAGGAAAATGGCCAGCACGATGCTGTAATGGATATCGGCCAGCAGCAGGCCGATGACGATCGCCATGACCACGGCGATGCCGCCGCCGCGCGGCGTGGGCGCTTTATGGTTGCTGCGCAGGTTGGGCACATCCATCAGCACGGTGCGCTTGCGCAGCGCCAGGATGGTCAGCCGGGTGCCGAGCAGCGAGATCAGAAACACCGACAGGCCGAGGATAATGTCAAAAATCACCCGCGCCTCCCGAACAGCTTCTCAATGTCCCTGCGCTTGAGCTCGATATACGTAGGCCGGCCGTGATTGCACTGGCCGCTCATCGGCGTTTTTTCCATGCGGCGCAGAAGCGCGTTCATCTCGGCCACCGACAGCGACCGCCCGGCGCGTACGCTGCCGTGGCAGGCCATGGTGGAACATAGCTCGCCGATGCGTTCCTTGAGCGCCGTCGCCTCGCCGCCCTCGCTCAGGTCGTCGGCCAGGGCGCGGATAAGGCCGGGTACGTTGACTTCGCCCAGCATGGCGGGCGTCTCGCGCACGATGACGGTTTCCGCGCCGAACGCCTCCACCGCCAGCCCGAATTCAAAGAGCGCCTCGCGCTGGGCCAGCAGCGCTTCGGCCAGCGCTTCCGTCAGCGGCACCACTTCCGGGATCAGCAGCTTCTGGCGGGCGATGCCATGCGTCGCCAGCTGCGCTTTCATCTCCTCGTAGACCAGCCGCTCATGGGCGGCGTGCTGGTCGACCAGCACCATGCCGTCGGCCGTTTCGGCCACGATATAGGTCTGATGCAGCTGGGCGCGCGCGGCGCCGAGCGGATAATGCAGGTCGTCCGCCACCGGAGCGGCCATCGGCTCCGCCGGCCGCGCCAGCGGCGGCATGGCTTCAGGCGCTAGCAGCGTCGCCGTATCGAAAGGCTCGAAGAAGCGCTGCGTCGCTTCGCGCAGGGAGGGCGTTATCGCCGGACGCGGATAGGCATGCGAAGCAACCGGTGGCGCGCTGAAATGCTGCAGCGTATCGGTGGCGACGCTGGTGGCGCTGCGGAAGCCACCTTCGGCCAGCCCATGCCGGATAGCGCCGATGATCAGCCCGCGTATGGCCTGACTGTCGCGGAAGCGCACCTCGGCCTTGGCCGGATGCACGTTGACATCGACCTCCTCAGCGGGAAGCTCGAGGAACAGCGCCGCCACAGCATGGCGGTCATGGCTGATGACGTCCTGGTAGGCGGCGCGCAGGCTGCCCAGCAGCAGCTTGTCGCGCACCGGGCGGCGGTTGACGAACAAATATTGCTCACCCGACGTGCCGCGATTGAAGGTGGGAAGGCCCGCGAAGCCGGTGAGGCGGATGGCGTCGCGCTGATGGTCGAGCGGCAACGCATTTTCGGCGAAGTCGCGCCCCATGACGTCGCACAGGCGCTTGAGCCGCGCAGCCGGCAGCTCGCCCTGCGCTGCCTCGGCCTGAAAAATCGTCCTGCCGTCCGAAACCAGTGAGAAAGCGACGGCGGGGCAGGCCATGCTCAGGCGGCTGACGATATCGAGCGCCTGCTGGATTTCGGTACGGTCGCTTTTGAGAAATTTCAGCCGCGCCGGCGTGGCGTAAAACAGGTCCCGCACCTCGACGCGGGTACCCGCCGCCAGCATCGCCGGCTCGGCCTCGCCGATTTCGCCGCCGTCAACCCTCAGGCTCCAGGCATTCTCCTCGCCGCGGGCGCGGCTGGTGACGCTCAGGCGGCTGACCGAGGCGATCGACGGCAGCGCCTCGCCGCGGAAGCCGAGATGGCGGATATCGAGCAAATCATCCGACGGCAGTTTAGAGGTGGCGTGGCGCTGCACGGCCAGCGCCAGCTCATCGCGTGTCATGCCCTTGCCATCGTCCTGCACGACGATGCGGTTCTTGCCCGCCTGCTCGAGCAGGATGTCGATGCGCGACGCCCCGGCGTCGATGGCGTTCTCCACCAGCTCCTTGACGACGGAGGCCGGTCGCTCCACCACCTCACCGGCGGCGATGCGGTTGACCAGGGTCGGCGGCAGGATGCGGATGGTCATAAATCGTTCTTGATCAGATACTCTCTTGCGCGGCGCTTGCCATCCTCGACGGCGGGCTGGTCGAAGGCGTTGACGCCAAGCAAGCCGGCCGTGAGTATGATTTCCAGCATGACATGCATCAGCAGCGCGCCCAGTTGCTTTTCCTCCAGCTTGTCTAATGCAAAAAGCCGCACCGGGCAACGGTTGTGTACCAGCGTTTCCAGAGTGGCCCTTTGCTCCGCCGCCAGTACGTCGCCCATCGTCTTGCCGCGCAGATAGGCCAGGTCTTCGCGCTCGGGTACGGGAATGCGCTGGCCGGAACCTGCACGGGAAAGCGTAATCAGGGTAAACAGCTTGTCGCGCGGACCGTCGAGATAGAGCTGCAACTGGCTGTGCTGATCCGTGGCGCCCATGGCGCGCAGCGGCGTCGACCCCCTGCCCTCCTTGCCCAGACTCTCCGCCCAGCACTGGCGGAACCAAGCGGCAAAGCAGGCGAGCCGCTCGGAATACGGCAGCATTACCGTCATCGGCGTACCTGCCTCGATGAAGGCGTATTGCAGCGCGGCGCCAATAGCGGGCGGGCAATCGGCCGGCGCGCCGCGCAGCGTGTCCACCACCTCCTGCGCTCCGGCGCGCAGCGCACGGATATCCAGCCCGGCAATGGCCGCCGGCAGCAGTCCGACAGGCGTCAGCACCGAAAAGCGGCCGCCGATATCCGGCGCATGATCGAGCAGCGTCATGCCATGCTTTTCCGCCGACTGGCGCAGCGGGTTGTCCCCCGGCAGGGTGATAACGGTGAAGCGCTCCGCCGCCGCCTGATGCCCCAGTTTTTCCGCCACCTGCTCATGCAGGATATAGAACTGGGCCAGCGTTTCGGCGGTGCTGCCCGATTTGCTGACAACGATAAAACAGGTGGATGGCAGATCGAGTCGCTCCAGCAGCGGGTCGAAGGTTTCGGGATCGATATTCTCGAGGAAATGAAAGGCTGGCTGCGGAAACGGCGAAAGCCCCAGCAGCGTGCGGCCGCTTAAGCCCGAGCCGCCGAATCCGGCAATCACCACGGTTTTAAAGCGCCTGCGAATCTGCGCCGCTAGCGCTTCGATGGCCGCCAGGTCGGAGGTCATCGACGGCAGGGCCAGCAGCGGCGCGGCGGCTTTGTCTTTGCCGTTAGCCAGTGCGGAAACCGCCAGCGCCAGCGTGGCCAATAGCGCGTCGATGCGCGTCCGGCTTACGCCATAGCCGCCATGCTCCTTCAGGCAGTGATCGATACTCTGCTGATAGGGCATCAGTTTCCGAGGATGTTGCCGAGTATGCCCGTATCCTGCGGTTTGACCGTCGGCGTATCGCCCTCGGTGACCGGCTTGCCTTCCGCCTCATCGGTCTTGATGCGCGCCGCTTCCTGCTTGGGATTGACGATCGGGTCCTTCTTCGGCGGGTTGGTGGTCAGCGAATCCACCCAGCTGCTGTCCTGTTGCTGTTGCTGGCGGCTGACCTGCTCGCCCACCAGCGTCTCGCGGATCTTGGGGTCGGCCTTGTCCGCCCCGGCATCCCTGAGGAAAGCCGACTCCGACGCATTCGCCGCCGACGCATCTGCCGAAGCCATCGTCACCGGCACTACCGCCGTATTGGCGTCAAGCGAGCCGTTGCCGTTGCCCGTCATGAGAGCCTCGGCCTGCTGCGAGGCGGCCTGGCGGTTAGGGTCGTCGGTAGTAGCCGGCGGGCGCAGCTCGAACTGCGGCGGCACCGAGAGCGGCGGCCGTGAGACGACGCGAAATTCATCGGGCGCGGCGCGGTCGAGCCCCAGCGAGGTTTTGACGGTGTTGCCGCTGCAGGCGGCCAGGAATAGGGTACCGACGAGGGCAGTGTGGCGAAGGTATTTCATAAGATTCTCCTGTGTGGTGCGCTGTGAGGATGGGATGATATCTCTCATATTTTCATATCCTCACATTTTCTCATCCTCGTTTCGATTCCATAAACATAGAGTGCCAGCATAAAAGTACAACTCCTATGCATATGGCGCTGTCGGCGACATTGAAGGCAGGCCAGTGATAAATTCCCATATGGAAATCGAAAAAATCGGCCACCGCCCCGAAACGCAGCCGGTCGGCTACGTTGCCGATCGCCCCGCCCATGACGGCGCCCAGCGCAGCCGCCACCAGTGAAGAGGTGGCTTTATAGAGCCACATCAGCAGGATAAATGTGATGGCGGCGGACAGCGCCACCAGCGGCCACGCCTGGTGCGGCCCGGCCAGCATGCCGAAGCTGACACCGGTATTCCACACCATGACCAGATTGAAAAAAGGCGTAAGACCAATGACATGCTGGTTGGCGGCGGTTACGGCGGCCAGCAGCAGCAGCTTGCTCGCCTGGTCGAGCGCGAAGACCAGGGCGGCGGTGAGGAATCCGATAAAAATGCAGCGCTTACCGGGCATGGGCTAACAGGCTCTTTGCGTTTTTTGCATCTTCTTCCATCTGCAGGCGCAGCGCCTCCATGGTATCGAATTTCCGCTCGTCGCGCAGGAAATCGATCAGTTCCACATGAATGCGCTTGCCGTACAGGTCGATAGTCTTATCAAAAATATGTGCTTCAAGCACTGGTTCTTTGAGGTCGAAGGTCGGATTGATGCCGAGGCTGGCCACGCCGTCATATGCCTCGCCGCCCGCTGCCACGCGCACGGCATAAATGCCGAAGCGCGGGCGGAACAGATGATCCAGCTTCAGATTGGCGGTGGGAAATCCCATCTCGCGGCCGCGCTGCTGCCCGCGCCGCACACGTGCGCCGATGGCATAGGGCCGGCCCAGCAGCGCCGCCGCCTTTTTCACCTCGCCGGCAGCCAGATGGCGGCGGATGGCGCTCGAGGACACGGTTTCGCCGTCTCCGTCCTGCACCGGCGGGCAGGCGGTAAATCCGAAGCCCAGCCTGCGCGATTCCGCCGCCAGGAAATCGACATTCCCCTGCCGGCCCTTGCCGAAGGCGAAGTTATAGCCGGTGACGACATGGCGCACGCCCAGCTGCCGCTGCAATAATTCTTCAACGAATTCTCCGGCGGAAAGCGAGGCAAACGCCCGGTTGAAGCGCGCCACGAACAGCACGTTGATGTCCAGATCGCGCAGCATCTTGGCCTTGTCGCGGAAGGAATAGAGGCGCAATTTATCGCCACCCCGGCCAAAAAATTCACGCGGGTGCGGCTCGAAGGTCATCACCGCCGCCGGGATGTTTCCCTTGCGCGCAATTTCGAGACACTGGCGCAATATGGCCTGGTGGCCCCGATGCACCCCGTCGAAATTGCCCAGCGCCAAGGCGGCGCCGTGGCATTCTTTGGGAATCGCATCAAAATCGCGGATCAGCCGCATATCTCACCCTTTCAGGAGCGCAAAGGTGAGGGTTGCCGCGGCAAATGGCAAGCGTTTCCCGCAGGCCGCTATCTGCTCATCTCTCCCGCAACGGGGCGAACGCGGTCATAGCGCTCCAATACCCGGTGGGCCGTTTTAACTTCGGCGGCTTCCGCTTTACGCCTTTTCGGATCGCGAACCTTCCGTATTGTTTCCTCGTTCTCATCGCGTATTGCCGCCCACATCTGATCCCATTGGGCAATCTGTGCAGGAGACAATCTTTGAGTTCTACGCTCTTCTTTCGTCAGAGGAGGCTGCGAAGGCAGCGGCGTTTTCCTGCTGCGAATGAAGGATTGCTTTGCACGCACCACTCTTTCGGCATTCACATATTCTTCCACGATATCATTGGTTGGCCGTTGTTCGTTTTCGCGCACCGGCAATATGTTCCATCTGGACATGAACAGGGCAGAATCCTTATATTCAGGAAATTCCTTTTCCATACTTTCCAGTTTAGTCGCCAGTTTCTCCAGCGATTTTGCCTGCTGCGGCGACGCCACGACATGAAGTTCAAAAGGCCGCAGAAGCAGATTATACGCCACCAGTTCATTGGAACCTGGCGCGCGCTGCAATATGCCCCGTATGCCCTGCAAGTATTCGTCCAGCCATTTCTCCACGGTTTCCTCGCTGGCTCCCCGCGCATCCAGCGCAATGCCGCACACCTGAGAACCATAGAAGTCCCTGCTCAGCCCATGGCGTTCAAGAGTCTGCGTCTGCTCGGAGGAAAGCCGCTTTACTGAGGTAAACAATATCGCTGGCGATTCGGTTGCCGAGCTTTCAAAGTAATCTGGGTAACTCATACATTCCCGGTCTGTTTGGTTAAGGGCCAAAGCATTAACGGGAATTAAATTAGATTCAACGGTTTTTTTCCCGCGACGGCACTTTGATCAGCGCCTCGCCGTCGATCACCACCGTATCCCTGACGTAGCATTTGGTGTCCATCAGCACGCGGTGCTTTTCGGGCTGCAGCTCCTTGATTTTTCCTACGGCATAGACGGTGTCGCCGACGCGCACGGGGGCCAGGAACTTAAGCGTCTGGCTCATATAGATGCAGCCTGGCCCCGGCAGGCGCGTGCCGATGACGGCGGAGATCAGGCTGGCCGTCAGCATGCCGTGGACGATAGTGCCTTTGAACGGCGTGTTTTTCGCGAACTCTTCGTTGAGATGCATGGGGTTGGTATCGCCCGACACGCCGGAGAAATTACGCAGGTCGGTTTCGGTGATGGTGCGGCTGACGGTAGCCTCCATGCCGGTTTTCAGATCTTCGAAGAAATAGCCGTACAGTCCCTGGTATTCCATACGCGCCTCCCGTGGAGTTTAAGGAGTAACGACTTTAGCCTCATTGGGGCGGATATTCAAATAAATGAGCGTGGGGGCGGAGATATAGATCGAGGAATAGGTGCCGATAACGACGCCAAACACCATGGCGCAGGAGAATCCGCGTATCACCTCGCCGCCGAAAATGGCCAGCGCCAGCGAGGCCAGCAGCGTCGTGGAGGCGGTGAGGATCGTGCGTGACAACGTATCGTTAATGCTGAGATTCAGCAGCTCGAACACCGGCATTTTCTTGAAGCGGCGCATGTTCTCGCGGATGCGGTCGTAAATCACCACCGAATCGTTGATCGAATAGCCGACGATGGTGAGGATGGCGGCAATCGCCGTCAGCCCGAACTCGAAGCGCGTCACCGCGAAGAACCCGATGACCATAATGCTGTCATGCATCAGCGCCAGAATAGCCCCGATGCCGTACTGCCATTCAAAGCGGAACCACACGTAAAGCATGATGGCCCCGAACGACAGCAGCACCGCCAGCACGCCGTTCTGCACCAGCTCGGCGCCTACCGTCGGCCCGACGTAATCGATGCGCCGGTAATCAATGCCGGCGCCCACCTTCCCGGCCAGCAGTTCCTTCACCTGCGCCACTACCTTGGCCTGTTCCTGGTTTTTTGACACCTGGATGCGGATCATGACATCATTGGGATTGCCGATATTCTGCAGGGACACCTCACCGAAGCCCTGCTGGTTGAGCAATCCGCGCAAGCCTCCGAGTTCCACCGGCTTTTCCGTATGGATCTCCATCAGGATACCGCCGGTGAAATCAATGCCCAAATTCAATCCCTTGGTAAAGAGCAGCGAGAGCGACAGCAGCGTCAGCGCAATGGAGAAGGCAAAGCCGATCCAGCGGCGGCCCATGAAGTCGAATTGGCTCTTGTGGGGGAAAAGTCTCAGTGGCATGATGGCCCTCTTATAATGCATTTTATGCAGGAAACAAGGCCTTATGCCTAACGTCTATGTCATCGGCGCCACCATCGGCCGCGGCGGGGCCTATATGGCCTATCATGTCGGCCGCATCGCCGCCAGGCAGTTCGGCTTCAGCCTCGTCAACGTCGACACCGGCTGGAAAGGCAAGTCGCTGTTCACTTACGACGACGCCATGGAAACGGTATCGCTGCCCGAGATGGAAGCGGCAATCATGGACGACGATCTGCTGATCTGCAACCCGTCCTTCTCGCGCTACATGTTCGGCCTGCGCCTGAAAGGTCGTAAGCTCATGTACGCGCAGGGATTTACTTTCAATCTCGACTGCCGGTTCGACAGCTATGTGGCAGTCAGCCAGGTGGTGGCGCGCCACCTGTCGGCGGTGTACGGCATCGAAGCGCCGGTGATCCCCGCCTTCGTCGATCTCGACGCCTGCCAGGAGGCGCGCAATCCGGCGGCGAAGGGGCCGCTCTTCGCCGTGCACGTCAAGGAACAGGCGGCAGAGCACGGCATTATCTCCGGCCATTTGCGGCGCAAGATCAGGGAGCGCTGTAAAAACGCTGAATTCTTTCGTCTCCCCGCCGACCTTCCGCATAAGGAGTTCCTCAAGCGCATGGCCGGATCGCGCTTCCTGCTCAACGTCTGCGCCGCCGAGGGCTTCGGGCTGGTGCCGCTGGAGGCGATGGCGATGGGGCTGGTCGTCGTTGGGCTCGACGGGCTGGGTGGGCAGGACTTCCTGCGTTACGGCGAAAACAGCCTGGCTGTCCCTTTAAGCGATATCGACCGGTTACCGGAAGCCATCGAAGACGTGCTGAGCGACGATGATTATGCCGCTTCGCTTTCGGCGCAGGCGATCAAGGACGCCGAAGCCTATTCGCTGGCAGCGTTTGAAAATGCCTGGGCGGAGCAGCTGCGGAGATTCCTCGGCTGATGCGCGACATCGTTCTCACCGGCATTCCGCGCTCCGGCACCACATTGCTCACCGCTCTCATGGACAGCCAGCCGGCGAGCGTCGCGCTGAACGAGCCGCAGTGGCAGTACGACGCCATGGCGGCGATGAAAGATAGAACCCCGGCCGCTGGTTTCGCCCGGTGGCTGATCGGCGATTTCGCCGATATCCGCCGCAAGCTGTTGCAGGGCATCGCCATTCCTGAGCGCCGCAGAAACGGCACGGCGCCGACCAATTATTACCGCAGCCACGCCGGCGACCGCCGGCCGGACATTCATTATGAGCTGGTGCCGTTCACCCGCCCGGGTCTGACCGGTGATTTCACCCTTGCCGTCAAGCATAACGGGCTCTACCTGGGCGTGCTGCCCGAGCTGGCCGCTACCGGGCATTTCACCATCGCCGCCATCGTGCGCCATCCGGCCGGAGCCATCGCCTCCTGGCGCGACACGAAAGTGCCGCCGGGCAAGGGCCTGCTGCCGGGGGCGGCAGGCTACTGGAAAGAGATGCGTGAGTTGACGGCCGCGCCGATGGATCTGCTCGAGAAACAGGTACGAATGTACGACCTGATCTGCCAGCGCCTGCTGTCGCTCAAGGATAACATACTGCTGCTGCGCTACGAGGACATCACCGGCCCTGGCGGCGAAAAAGCGCTGGCGCCGCTGGGCATTGCCTCTGTCGATCCGGCGATGATCACGCCGCGCAAGCTGGATTTTTATGATCCCGCGCTGATTGCCCGCATTCAGGAGGCGTATGCGAAATTCGCTCGCGCCGCGAAGGCATTGTATCCGGCCTAGACGGCTTCTACCGCCACCACTTCCGGCACATAATGCTTCAGCATATTCTCGATGCCGTTTTTCAGCGTCATGGTGGAGCTGGGGCAACCGGAGCAGGAGCCGTGCAGCTCGAGCTGCACGATGCCGTCCTGGAAGCCGCGATAAACGATGTCGCCACCGTCCATGGCCACGGCCGGGCGCACTCGCGTGTCGATCAGCTCGCGGATCTGCTTGACGATTTCGCTGTCGTTATCATTGGTGGATTGCGCCGTGGCGGCGCCGGTCATCACCGGCTTGCCGGCCAGAAAATGATCCATGACGGCGGCAAGCAGCGCGGGCTTCAGCGTGTCCCAGCCATCGCTCTCGCGGCGGGTGACGGTGATGAAGTCGCTGCCGAAGAAAACGGCGGTCACTCCGTCGATGGCAAACAGCGCCTGGGCCAGCGGCGAGGCCTTGGCATCCTGCGCCGAGGTAAAAAACACCGTGCCGGTGTCAAGCACCGTGCGGCCGGGGATGAATTTCAGCGTCAGCGGATTGGGCGTGGCTTCGGTCTGGATGAACATGCTATCTCCTGGTCATGATCGCTGGTCATGAGTCATGGGTAAAACGACCAGGGACCCACGACTCACAACCCATGACCAGCTATATAAGCCCGAAATACGCCACATACAAGGACACGACCACGATCGGCGTCACGATGCAGCGGACATTGAAAAACCACTGTGGAATCATGTCGTTATTGTAAAGCAGGCTGTCGATCGTCCATACGAAGGTGTAAAGCAGGGTCAGCACCAGCAGTTTGGTGTAGGTATCGCCGAAGAACAGCACGCCCCACGCCACCAGCGACGGCCACACGCCCTCGGCGATCAACATATGGGCGATATTGCGCTTCGCGGCGTATTGCGTGACGGCTACGCCCCAGTGGATGCCGCCCAGGAAGGAAATCACCACGGCGGCATAGGTCAGCAGCACTTCGACCACGGCGGAAGAATACGGAAACAGGCGCAGCGGCACGCTGGTGCTTAAAACCACGAAGGGCATGACGGCGACGATGGCAAAGGCAAGGATCAGGCGATTCATTCCAAAATTCTAGCAGTTTATTGGCCCAACCGCAATTGCCTAAACGAGCCTCAGCAGAATTCCTTTGAGATATTCGCTTTGCGGCAGTCTGGGATGGCAGGGGTGGTCGGGCGCAGCGCCGGTGCGCTTCAGAATGGCCCCTTCCCTGCCCGCTTTGGCGATGCCGTCCTGCACCGCCTTGTCGAAAGACGAACGCGAGGCGTAATGCGAGCAGGAAGCCACGAACAGCAACCCTCCCGGCAATACGAGCGCCGCCGCCAGCCGCGTCACTTTCTCATAACCCTTGAGCCCGGCGGCAATGTCCTTGCGGCTTTTGACGAAGGCCGGCGGATCGGCAAGAACAATATCGAATTGCTGCTTTTCTCCCGCCAGCCGCTCCATGGTTTCAAACGCATCGCCCTGCATGTAATGCAGGGAAGCGAGATGATTGCGCACGGCTGCCTGTGCTGCGAGATCGAGCGCCAGCCTGGAGCTGTCGGCCAGCGCCACCTGCGCCGCGCCGTATTTGGCCGCCAGCAACCCGAAGCCGCCGGAATGGGCATAGACATCAAGCACGGTTTTACCCTTTGCCAGTTCGGCGATCATGCGCCGGTTGTCGCGCTGGTCGTAAAACCAGCCGGTTTTCTGGCCGTGCATCACATCGGCCAGGTAGATGCAGCCGTTCTCCTGCACCTCGACCAGCGATGGAATATTCCCTCTGGCGGCAATCACCTCCTGTTTCAATCCCTCCAGTTTTCTTGCGGTCGTGTCGTTGCGCAGCAGGATTGCTTGGGGATGCAGTAAATCCTCCAGCGCCCGCATCCATAACGGCTGTAATTGCTCCATGCCCGCCGTTCCCGCCTGAGCCACCAGTATATCGCCAAAACGGTCGACCAGCAGCCCCGGCAATCCATCGGCCTCGGAATGAATCAGCCGGCAATAGGGAGCGCCGATCAGCCGCTGGCGCTGCGCCAGCGCTTTTTCGATGCGCGACGTTAAAAACGCCAGGTCGATTTTTTCCTGCCCCAGCGCCAGCACGCGGCAGGCAATCTGTGAGCGCGCGTTATAATAGCCGGTGCCGATGGCCTCGCCCCTGTGCGTCTCAATCGCCACCAGCCCGCCCGGCGGCAGGAGCAGCAGCTCGGAGGACTCGATGATATCGCCGGCGTAAATCCACGGATACCCGCCGCGAATAGCCTCTTCGCGGCCTTTTTTGAGGCGCAGGGGGATCACGCCGCCTTCTTATGCGTCAGATGCAGGAACACCTCTTCTAGATCGGCTTCCTTGGTGGTCAGGTCGCGGATGCCGATGCCGGCCGCCTGCACGGCGGCTAAAATATCCCCCACGGCGTATTTGCTGGGCTTGTAGCTGATGCTGAGCCTGCCTTCGGGCGTCAATTCGCATGTCCAGTTCGAGAGCGACGCCGGCACCACGGCCAGGGGCTGCGACGGCGTGATCACCAGCTGCTTGCTGTCGAATTGCCGGAGCATGGCTGTTTTTTTGTCGCAGGCCACCACCTCGCCCTGGTGGATGACGGCGATGGTGTCGCATAGCTCCTCGGCTTCTTCGAGATAATGCGTGGTCAGCAGCACGGTGGTGCCGTTTTTATTGAGCATGCGCACATAATTCCACAGCTGCGTGCGCAGCTCCACATCCACCCCCGCCGTCGGCTCGTCGAGAATCAGCACTGGCGGCGAGTGCACCAGCGCCTTGGCCACCAGCAAGCGCCGCCGCATGCCGCCGGAGAGCCGGCGCGAATGCACGTCGGCCTTGTCGGACAGTCCCAGCGCGTCGATGATCTCCTGCGTCTTGCGCTTGGCCTTGGGCACGCCGTAATACCCGGCGTGGATGTCGAGCGCCTGGCGCACGGTAAAAAACGTATCGAGCACCAGCTCCTGCGGCACAACGCCGAGCGCCAGCTTGGCGGCGCGCGTGGCGGTGTCGATGTCGTGGCCCATCACCCGCGCCTCGCCGCCGGTTTTGATCACCAGCCCGGCCAGGATATTGATCAGGGTGGATTTCCCCGCGCCATTAGGCCCCAGCAGCCCGAAAAACGCCCCGCGCGGAATCTCCAGGTCGATGCCCTTCAGCGCCTCCTTGCGGCTGCCTTTCTTGCCGTCATAGGTCTTGCGCAGCTTAAGGATTTCAATGGCGGGGGGCATCATTCTTTCTTTTCGGCATAAGGATTTTTGCTCTTGCGGATTTTAATCCGTATCGGCACGCCGGGCAACCGGAAGCGCTCGCGCAGGCCGTTGACGAGGTAGCGCAGGTAATGCTCCGGAATATCGCTGGTATTGGAAAAGAGAATAAACGTAGGGGGCCGCGCCCCCTTCTGCGTCATGTAGCGGATCTTGATGCGCCGCCCATTGACCAGCGGCGGCGTATGCGCTTCGAGCGCGGCTTCCAGCCAGCGATTGAGCTCACCGGTGCCGATTTCCTTATTCCACACCGCATAGGCCCTGAATACGGCTTTCATCAGGGCGGGAAGATTATATCCCGTCTCGGCCGAGACCGGCACCACCGGCACGCCCCTCACCTGCGGCAGCACCGCCTCCAGCCGCTCATCGATCGCCTTGAGCCAGGCGGCTTTATCGCTGACCGTATCCCATTTATTGACGGCCAGCACCATGGCGCGCCCCTCCTGCTCGATCAGCGCGGCGATGGTGTTATCCTGCTTTTCGAGCGGCGCCTGCGCGTCGACCACCAGCACCACCACCTGCGCGAAGCGGATGGCCTCGAGCGTATCGGCCACCGCCAGCTTCTCGAGCTTTTCGGTCACGCCGGATTTGCGGCGCATCCCCGCCGTATCGATCAGCCGGATCGCCTGCCCTTCGAACTCATATTCGATGGCGATGGCGTCGCGCGTGATGCCGGCTTCCGGGCCGGTCAGCACGCGCTCCTCGCCGACCAGCCGGTTGATCAGGGTGGACTTGCCGACATTGGGCCGCCCGACGATGGCTAATTGAAGCGTATCGGGTATCAGGGATCGGGGATCGGTGTTTTCCGATTCCTGATCCCTGATACCTGATGCCAGCGGCGCCAGCCGCTCATACAACTCCCCCATCCCCTCGCCATGCTCGGCGGAAATGCCCACCGGCTCGTCAAGCCCCAGCCCGTAAGCCTCGGCAATGGCGGCGGAGATTTTCTTTCCCTCCGCCTTGTTGACCGCCAGCACCACCGGTTTTTTATGGCGGCGGATGAGGTTGGCGAAATGCTGATCCATCGGCGTCACCCCCGCGCGCCCGTCGATCATCATGAGCAGCACGTCGGCGTCCTCAATGGCTTTTTCCGTCTGCGCCGTCATGCGCGCCTGCAGGCTGCCGGCTTTGGCGTCTTCGAGCCCCGCCGTATCGATGACGGTGAATTCAAGGTCGGCGATGCGCCCCTCGCCTTCGCGGCGGTCGCGCGTCGTCCCGGCCGAATCATCGACCAGCGCCTGCCGTTTTCCCGTTAAGCGATTGAACAGGGTCGATTTCCCGACATTGGGACGGCCGATGAGGGCAAGGGTGAATGTCATAGCGTGTTTCTTACCTTCCCGGCTGAATCAATGCCAGATTATAATACGGTTTCATTTCCGCCATTCCCATGAAGCGGGAAGCAAAAGCATCAAAGAAGAATTATAAATCAACGCTTTGATTTGGAAAATGTCACATAATGTCACGGCAATAAGGCGAAATGGCGAGACAGAATCCGGTAAGCTACTGAAATATAACAACCCCGCCTGACCGGCTGCCGTCATTTCCTATCCGAAACGTCGTCGAAACGACGCCGAACCGATGGGAAAATGCGCCGAACCGCATCGAAACGCGGCGAAACGCTGCCGAACGATAGAGAAAATGCGCCGAACGCATCCTTAATGTAATTCGTAGAGCGTGGCGTCCTGCCCCAGCAGATACATCCGTCCATCGGCAATCACCGGAGGCGTATAGATATTCTCGGCAATCTCCTTGGTGGCAACGATGCTGCCGTCCGTTGCCGACACCAGCACCAGCTGACCGTTTGAGCCGATTACGGCCAGTTTTCCGTCCACCAGCGCCGGCCCGCGCCAGGCAATGGGGTCTTTCTTTTCCTTGGCGTTGGCGAAGTCCTTGAGCTTGGTCGCCCAGCGGATGCGGCCGTCATATTTGAACAGGCAGAGCAGCGTGTTGTCGGAAGTCAGCACGAACAGGTAATCGCCGGCCAGCCAGGGCGTGTTGATCGAGCCGATGGGGCGCTCCCATAGCGGGCGGCCGTTGGACAGCGCGATGGCCGACATCTTGCCGCCGCTGCTGACCGCCAGCACCACGCTGCCGTCGACCACGGGGTCGCCGCCGATGCCGGAGAAGAAAGCCGTGGCCTGCGTGCGCGCGCCGCCGGAGATGGCGTCGCTCCAGATTTCCTTGCCGTCGGCCGACGCCAGCCCGTAAAGCTCCCCGGAGGAATAGGGAATCAGCACCAGCCCGCCCGCCGCCACCGGCGCGATACCGCTCATCAGCTCCGCCGTTTCGCCGATGCCGCGGTGATTCCATGCCACTTCGCCGTTTTCGGCGTTGAGCGCGTAGGCCTGGTCGTCGAGCGTCAGCACGAACACCTTGCCGTCGGCCACGCGTGGCGAGCCGTGCAGCGGCACCAGCAGCGATTTGCGCCAGAGCTCCTTGCCGCTGGCCGCGTCGAGCGCCGCCACGATGCCGCGGCCGGACGCCGCGTAGAGTTTCCCGTCGGCAAAGGCCAGCCCGCCGTCCATGATCAGCGGCGCATCCTCCTCCGACACAGCGGGCGACGTCCAGCGCAGCGTGCCGATATGCGCGGCGTCATGCGCCGAGACATATCCCGCGGCGTCCATGGCGAATACCGTGCCTCCGGCCACCACCGGCGGCGGCACGCGCGTCGTTTCAAACGCGTTGCCCTTGCCAGCTTCCGCATGGCTGGCCGCATCGAACGCGCCGCCGGCCAGATTGCCTGAAGCGGAAGTTACTGCGCCGGAATGCTGCGACCAGTCGGCATTGGCGGCGGCCTGCGGCAGCACGACCGGCGTATCTTTCAGCGATTCGTCGGCCTTATAGCCGGCGCTGACCGGCAATACGGCGATGCGCTCGCCTTCAAGTTTCGGCTTTTCCTCTTTTTTGCCGCCCATCCATGACGGCATCCAGCTGCAACCGCCGACGGCCAGCGCCAGCACAAGGGAAGCGATAAAAAGAGAATGGCGCGGCATCATTTTTTATCCTTTTGTTCCGTCTTCATGGTTTGAAGCACCTGCGCCATGCGGTCGCGCAGGGAGGGGGGCGCATCCATATCGTCGCGCAGCGCAGCAAACTGCTTTGCCGCCTCTTCTTTTTTGCCCTGCTGCAAAAGCTGCCAGGCACGCATCTCGCTTTCCGTGTAATAGAAGGGAGAATTCCGGCCGGGCAACGTCGCCGTATCGCCGGACTGCATGCGCGCCAGCCCGCCGAACGCGGAAGCGTTCTCTGATAGCGCCTTATAGGTCGCCTGCGCGCCCGATTTGTCTCCCAACGCCTCCTGCGCCTGCGCTTTTTTCAGCATGGCCATGCCGTAATAGGATGAATGCGTATCGGCAGCCAGCGTATTGAAATCGGCGATAGCGCCCTGGTAATCCTTCATGTCCAGTTTTTTCATGCCACGCATCAATACGTCGGTTTTTTCCATCGCTACGGTTCTTTGATGGTTTTTCACCGTCACCCCGACGACGGTCGCCAGCACGATCGCGACGCTGACCGCCAGCATGATCTTTCCGGCACGCTTCCACAGGCGCTCGAAGCGCTCATGGCGGATATCCTCTTCGATTTCATGCAGAAGTTCGTTCATGGTGCCCCGCATAAGCCCGCAATGCGGACGCATTGCGGGGTCTGGTGTTTTCTGGCCGAAAGAATCATACCTGCCTACTCTTACTTCAAACCGGCCCCTGCAACAAGTGCGGGGATGTCATTCCCATTCTATCGTCCCCGGCGGCTTGCTGGTGACGTCATAGACGATGCGGTTGATGCCGCGCACCTCGTTGATGATGCGGTTGCTGACGCGGCTCAGGAAATCATGGCTGAAAGGGTAATAATCGGCGGTCATGCCGTCAGTCGAGGTGACGGCGCGCAGGGCGCAGACATAATCATAGCTGCGCGAATCGCCCATGACGCCCACCGTGCGCACCGGCAGCAGCACGGCGAAGGCCTGCCAGATGTCATTATAAAGCCCGGCCTTGCGGATCTCGTCGATATAGATGGCGTCGGCGCGGCGCAGGATCTGGATTTTTTCCGGCGTGATCTCGCCGGGGATGCGGATGGCCAGACCCGGGCCGGGAAACGGATGACGGCCGACCATGCTTTCGGGCATGCCCAGCTCGCGGCCGAGCGCCCTCACCTCGTCCTTGAACAGCTCGCGCAATGGCTCGACCAGCGCCATCTTCATGCGCTCGGGCAGGCCGCCGACGTTATGGTGCGACTTGATGGTGACGCTGGGGCCGCCGGTGAATGACACCGATTCGATGACGTCCGGATAGAGCGTCCCCTGCGCCAGGCAATCGGCTCCGCCGGCCGCTGCCGCCTCATGCTCGAACAGCTCGATGAAGGGTTCGCCGATGATCTTGCGCTTGCGCTCGGGATCGCTGACGCCGGCCAGCTTCTGCAAAAAGATGCGCCCGGCATCGACGTGGATCAGCCGGCTTTTGAAATGATCGCGGAAGAGCTTGTCGACCTGCTCCGGCTCGCCGCCGCGCAGCAGGCCGGTGTCGATGAAAATGCAGATGACCTGGTCGCCGATCGCCTCGTGCAGCAGCCCCGCCACCACCGACGAATCGACGCCGCCGCTGACCGCGCATAATACTTTCTTATTTCCCACCTGCTGGCGGATGCGCCCGATCTCGGTGGCGCGGAAAGCGGCCATTGTCCAGTCGCCTTTGCAGCCGGCGATGTTGCGGACGAAATTCTCCAGCAGCCTGGCGCCGTCGGGCGTGTGCATGACCTCGGGATGGAACTGCACGCCGTAATAACGCCGGATTTCATCGGCGATGGCGGCGAACGGCGCCGAGGGCGTTGAGGCCACGGCCTTAAATCCCTGCGGGATGGCGATTACGCGGTCGCCATGGCTCATCCATACACGGTGCTTACCGCCTTTTTTCCAGATGCCTTCGAACAGGGCAGAGTCGTCCACGATGTCGATATCGGCGCGGCCGAACTCACGGTGGTCGGCCACCTCGACGCGCCCGCCCAGCTGCTGGCACATCGCCTGCTCGCCGTAGCAGATGCCGAGCACCGGCACGCCCATGCTGAAAACGGCCGGGCTGGCCTTGGGCGCGAAGGATTCATGCACCGAGGCCGGGCCGCCGGAAAGAATAATGGCTTTGGGTTTGAAGGCCGTGATCTCGCTGTCGGGGATGTTGAACGGTCGGATCTCGGAATAGACGCCGCACTCGCGCACGCGCCGCGCGATGAGCTGCGTCACCTGCGAGCCGAAATCAAGAATCAGGATGCGGTCGGTCATGGGGTCAGTGGATGCATAACATACCGGCCTGCGCCAGCATGACAAGCGTTATTGATTGATGAAGATCTCCACCTGGCGGGCGGCCGGGTTCTTCGCCTCGCCATCCACCGTAATAGCGGCGGAGGCGACGCCGCCGGTGGCCAGCCGGGCCTTCACCACCTCGGCGCGCTGCCTGAAGAGCTTCGTGGGCTTGCCGCCGCCGGCGATGCGGAGGATGACGGCGTAATCCTTAGCACCCTTCAGCGAGGCGATAATTTTATCCACCGCCTGGGCGCCCGCCGCCGAGGGCGACGTTTCCGCATCCGGAAAGAAGACCATATAGGAAATGCGGTCGGCCTGCGGCTGCGCGACCTCCACCGGCGTTCCCGGCGCAATCAGGTCGCCCGACGGCGCGCCGAGACTGGCCAGCGCGTCGGCCAGCCCGTCGCGGCAGCGGCCGATATCGTCCCACTGCCAGTTCTCCTCCTGCTCTTCGACCCAGCAGTCAAAAGAAAACTGCGCCTGCGCCGCCTCCACCGGATGGCGCTCCCTGTTGGCCGGGGTCAGCGCCGCCAGCAGCGCCTCACGGCCTTTCTGCAGGTACGGCAGCTGTTCTTCGGGAATATTCCAGTCGGCCAGGTCTTCCGGCGGCACATCTTTGCCGTAGGCGGCTTTCAGGCCCTTATCGGCGAAATGCCAGGAGTTATACCAGTCATATTCCCTTTCCTCCTGCGCGGCGAAGTCCATATAGAGCTTGGACAGCGCATTCTGAAACGGCGAGCCCTGCGGCGTGGTGTGACGCAGCTCTTCCAGCCGGTACATGGTGCAGCCGGAAGCCGACAGCAGCAGGGCAATAGCAGAAAAACCAACTATGCTCCTGATGCTGCCGCGCTTCATGCTCATTTCTCCTCGCCGCCGGGGGTTTTGAGCAGCACGGTGACCGTGCGCTCCTCGGGCACCACGTCACAGCTGAGATGCACTTCCTTGGAAGTTTCCTCCTTGCGGATGCGCAGGTTCCTGCCGGCGATGCCGGCCTTGAGCAGCGCATGGCGCGCCGCCGACAGGCGGCGAGCGAACAGCTTCTGCTGGCGCGAGCCCATGCCCTCCGACGCCTGGATTTCGACCAGGTAGCTCTTCGCCTTATGCGCCTCGGCGGCGATTTTCTCGATCGTATCTTTATCTTCCGCCGTCAGCTGCGCGCTGCCGGAAGCGAAGGCCAGCGCATAGCTGCTCTGCTGGCTGAAACGGAAGGAGTCGGCCACGTCCTGCAGCTCGGCCAGCGTGGCTTTGAATTCGTCGGCGCAGGGCGCCTGTTCCTGGCTGATGCGGCGCGACAGCTC
>JAGWLJ010000131.1 GCA_028873275.1 Pseudomonadota bacterium | reverse complement strand
GCGCGGCACCATCGCCGTGATCTCCAACGTTAAGATTGAAGCGAAGGGCGACGGCGTATCGCTCACCGCCACCGACATGGACCTCGCCATGATCGAGAAAGTGCCGGCCAGCGTCGGCAAGCCCGGCGCCACCACCGTGCCCGCCCATACGTTTTACGACATCGTGAGGAAACTGCCCGAAGGCGCGCAGATCGAAGTCACGGCCAGCGGCGACGGCAGCAAGGTCAGCATCCGCGCCGGCCAGTCGAAATTCTCGCTGGCCTGCCTGCCGGTCGAGGATTTCCCGGTGATGGCCGAAGGCGACCTGCCGCATAACTTCACCCTCAAAGCCGCCGAATGCCGCGCGCTGGTGCAGAAGCCCAGCTTCGCCATCTCCACCGAGGAGACGCGCTATTACCTGAACGGCATATATCTGCACACCTCCGGCAGCGGCAAATCCAAGACGCTGCGCGCGGTCGCCACTGACGGGCACCGCCTGGCGCGCATCGAGATGGCGCTGCCTGCCGGCGCCGACGGCATGCCCGGCGTCATCGTGCCGCGCAAAGCCATCTACGAAGTAAGAAAGCTGATCGAGGAAGGCGACGGCGACGTGGCCGTGTCGCTCTCCGAGACCAAGATCAAGTTCTCTTTCGGCAGTGCCGTGCTGGTCTCCAAGCTGATCGACGGCAATTTTCCGGATTACGAGCGCGTCATCCCCACCGGCAATGACAAGATCATGGAAGTAAGCTGCAAGGATTTCACCAGCGCGGTGGACCGCGTGTCGGTGATTTCCTCGGAAAAATCGCGTGCCATCAAATTCCATGTCGAAAACGGCAAGCTGACGCTGTCGGCCTCCAGCCCCGAGCACGGCACGGCGTCGGAAGATATCGACGTCACCTATTCGGCCTCGGCCATCGAGGTCGGCTTCAACTCGCGTTACCTGCTTGACATGATGACACAGATCGAAGGCGACACCGCGCAGTTTCTGCTCAATGACGGCGCCTCGCCCGCCATCGTGCGCGATACCGCCGATGTGGGGGCTCTCTACGTCATCATGCCGATGAGGGTGTGATCCGTCATTCCCGTGAAGGCGGGAATCCATGATGCCACATGCGATCATAGAGCAAATTGAGACACGTCATACCGGCTCCCGCCGGTATGACGTGCTTTCACTCTCCTCCCTCTCTCTCCACCACTTTCGCAATTATGCTTCGGCCCGCGTTGAGCTGACTTCCGCTCCCGTGGTGCTGACCGGCCGCAACGGTGCCGGCAAGACCAATATCCTCGAGGCGATCTCTCTGCTTGTGCCGGGGCGCGGGCTGCGGCGGGCAAAACTGTCGGAGATGGATTTTCGGGAATCAGGTATCAGGAATCAGGAATCAGAAAAATTTCATTCTGATACCCGATACCCGATGCCCGATACCTGGGCTATTACCACCTGCGTCAACGGCATGCAGGGCGAGATAAAAATCGGCACCGGGCGCGATCCGGAGGCAGGCGAAACCGAACAGCGCATTGTCAAAATCGACGGCAAGCCGGCGCGCTCGCAGGCCGAGTTGGCACGGCATCTCTCCGTGCTGTGGCTGACGCCGCAGATGGAGCAGCTGTTCAACGAAGGCAGCTCGGCGGCGCGCAAATTCCTCGACCGGCTGGTCTATAGTTTCGATGCCGAGCATGCCTCGCGCATCAACGAATACGAATTCGCCATGCGTGAGCGCAACAAGCTGCTGGCGCTGGGCCGCGCTGACGCGGCGTGGCTCGATGCGCTGGAGCAGACCATGGCGGAAACCGGAGCCGCCATTGCTGCGGCGCGGCTTTTGGCCTGCGAGCAGATCAATCATTCGGCCGCCGCTTCCACCCTGTCTTTTCCCAAAGGGCATATGGACATTCATGGCCTGATCGAAGACGGGTTGAAGGCCGGCCAGGCGGCGCTGGCGGTGGAGGAGAATTTCAGGGCGGCATTGCGGGCGGGCAGGGGGCAGGACGGCGCCGCCGGGCGGGCGCTCTCAGGCCCACACCGCAGCGAGATGCGCGTAATTCATCTGGAAAAACAAATGCCTGCCGATTCCTGCTCGACCGGCGAGCAGAAGGCGCTATTGTTATCAATTCTGCTGGCGCAGGCGCGCTCCGGCCGCGAGCGTCACGGCGTCGTTCCGCTGCTGCTTCTGGATGAGGTGGCGGCGCATCTGGATGCGGCAAGAAGGCTTGAGTTGTTCGAGGAAATCTGCCAGATTGGCGCGCAAGTCTGGATGACCGGAACCGATGTAAAATTATTCGAGGAAATGCAGGAGAAAGCGCAGTATCTTCGAGTAGAAAATGGTACTGTAATATAGGAGAATTTGTGGCACGCCGGAGTTTGTATCCCAAAGATCCCGGAGTTAAAAAATGGGCTGAAGCAGTGCTTCATGATCCAGCTTTTCAAAGCTCTGAAGATCGATTCAAAAAAATGGTCGAACAGACAAGAAAAGAGGAAGCACAACGGAATGCTGAGAAAAAAGCCGGACGCCGTTCACGGTAATGATACTAGGAGTGTAGCGCATGTCTAAAAAAGATTACTATGCGATGGTACAAGGCATGCTGGCAGACACGCTAACAGAATTGAATAAAGATGATGCATTAAAGATATTGAAAAAACTAGGCTACAAAAATAAATCTCAAGAGATAAAAAAAAGCCACTCGGGAGGGCGCGATCAAGCGAAACCATTCTACCGTCACTCAAGTTTGGGTGTGGGGGGATTCTCTATTCCTAAGTCAAATAAAATAACCGGCCAGGAATTAGAGAATATGAAGGCGAATTTAAGGCTCTTGGTCGATCGTGAAGGGCCATTGGTTTTGGATAGGCTGAAGGAGCCAGAGGAACAGTCCCTTATTCAAGCCACAGGATGGGTAGGAGCAGAAAATACCACTAGGGCTAATAACATGGATGGGGATTCTAGAAGGTTATGACCGCAACCGCAGAATTGAAAAAAATGACCGTAGAGGAAGCAGCGAAATATTACGGCAAGGCTTGAGTTATTCGAATAAATCCGCCAGATTGGGCGCAAGTCTGGATGACTGGGGCGGATATGGAATTATTCGAGGGAATACAGGGGAAAGCGCAGTTTTTTGGAATAGAGAATGGAAGGGTGGGATAGTAGTACAATGGTTGCAACTGCGAGAGAAGAGCAGCCGGATTGGAATGAATCTGTCTCAGGACAGTATCTTCGCGACTTTATCATTCAACTCGAGGACACGGCGCATCCACCTTTGCCTTCTACGGCTAATCCTAGATATCGACATTACAGTGAGAATACGCAAAAACAGAATGATACCGAACGGTTATATGCTGAGCATCTGATACAAAAGCTTTCTGGTAAAGAATCCATCTCTCGTGGCGATGTAATGTGGGCGATGAATGATGTCTTTGCAGGGCATCCGGAAACACATGAAGCGATACCTTACATAGTCCCGAGATTCATGAGCATGTTCGATATTTCAACTGCGTATCAAAAAGGCGGTCCGGCAGTGAAGGCAATGCTTGCGTCACAGGTGGAAGATACGGTTGCGGCGCTGAATGAAATGGAGGAAATGACGACGGACCAGGTCGGATACGAGTATCTGCTTTTTAGCCAGAAGCTTTACGAAGCTGGAGAGCGCAGAAAAACGACGCTATCCGATGCGTTTTATAAGGAAGCATTGAAGCCTCTGGAGCAGTTATTACAGCAGCGCATCGAAACGGAAATCGAGGCGCATGGCGTAGAGCAATTAGGCGACAATGCGAAAAGAGAAATAATAAGCAAGGCTAAGAAAGATTTTTTAGGAATGATGGTAAAAGAATTAGGATTTAACCCTGCTATTTTAAATGAGCGGGAGCTGAATTAGGGATATTATGACCGCAACCGCAGAATTGAAAAAAATGACCGCAGAAGAAGCAGCGAAAGATTACGGCGCCGAGTCGATTAAGGTCCTGAAGGGCCTCGAGGCGGTGCGCAAACGCCCGGGCATGTATATCGGCGACACCGATGACGGCTCCGGCCTGCACCACATGATTTACGAAGTGGTGGACAACGCCATCGACGAGGCGCTGGCCGGCTATTGCGACCTGGTGGAGGTCAGCCTCAACGCCGACGGCTCGTGCACGGTGACCGACAATGGCCGCGGCATTCCCGTCGATATTCATGAGGGCGAAGGCGTGTCGGCGGCGGAAGTCATCATGACGCAGCTGCATGCCGGCGGCAAGTTCGACCAGAATTCCTATAAGGTTTCGGGCGGGCTGCACGGCGTCGGCGTGTCGGTGGTCAATGCGCTCTCCATCTGGCTCAATCTCACCATCTGGCGCAATGCCAAACAATATGAGGCCCGCTTCGAGCATGGCGACACCAAGGAGCATTTGAAAATCACCGGCGACGCGCCGGAGAAAAAAGGCACCAGCGTCACCTTCCTGCCCTCGCCGGAAACCTTTACCAAAACCGAATTCGATTTCGCCACCGTCGAGCATCGGCTGCGCGAGCTGGCCTTCCTCAATTCCGGCGTGCGCATCAAGCTCACTGATTTCCGCACCGATCCGGCCGCGCAGGCCGAATTTTATTACGAGGGCGGCACGGAAGCCTATGTGCAGTATCTCGACAAGAGCAAGACGGCGCTGCACCCGACCATCATGATCAAGGGCGAACAGAGCGGCATCGGCGTCGAGGTGGCCATGCAGTGGAACGACTCCTATCACGAAAACGTGCTGACCTTCACCAACAACATCCGCCAACGCGATGGCGGCACGCATCTGATCGGCTATCGCGCCGCGCTGACCCGCGCCATCAACAAATATTACGACGAATCCGGCATGGCCAAGAAAGAGAAAGTGGCCATTACCGGCGACGATGCGCGCGAAGGGCTGACCTGCATCGTCTCGGTGAAAGTTCCGGACCCGAAATTCTCATCGCAGACCAAGGACAAGCTGGTGTCGTCGGAAGTGCGGCCGGTGGTCGAGAGCTATGTTTATGAGAAGCTGGCGCAGTGGATGGAAGAGCATCCGCAGGACGCCAAGACCGTCATCGGCAAGATCATCGAGGCGGCGGTGGCACGCGAAGCGGCGCGCAAAGCCCGCGAGC
>JAGWLJ010000130.1 GCA_028873275.1 Pseudomonadota bacterium | reverse complement strand
ATGATAAACCGGTGCAGCTGGCGCTGGCCGAGGCCGATCGCCGCGCCGGCGCCGCCGATCAGGCGATCGCGGTGTATGACAGGGTGCTGGCCGCCGACCCAAAATCGCTCGATGCGAAAGAGGGCAAGGCGCTGGCGCTGATAGCCAAAGGCGATTTCAGCACGCCCGGCCCCCTGCTCGATGAGGTCATGCATGCCGACCCCAGGCGCTGGAAAACGCTCAACGCCATGGGCATATTGCTCACCACGCGCAATATGCCTAAAGAGGCGCAGCAGTATTTCCGCGAGGCGCAGCAGCAGAATCCTTCCAGCGCCGCCGTGGCTAATAATCTTGGCCTGTCGCTGGCGCTTTCCCGCAATTACAGCGAATCCGTCGACACCCTCAAACAGGCGGCGTCGATGGCGGCCACGCCGTTCGAGCATAAGCGCATCGATCTCAACACGGCGCTGGTGCTGGCTATTTCCGGTAATCTGCGCGAGGCGAAGGCCATCACTTCGCGCTATTACTCCGGTGCGGCGCTGCATAACAACATGGGGCTGTACGCCCATCTCGCCAAGGATGACAAAATCGCCAAAAGCTACCTCAACATGGCCCTGACCGAGAGCAAAACTTTCTACAAGAAAGCCTGGGACAATATGCAGGCCATCGATGAAGATGACGCGCCGGAAACCAAAACACCGGTCAAGAAAACCTCCTCCGGGGAGGGGGACGACAGCCTTGATGCCATTGTCGGCAGCACGGGAAAAAGCAAAAAATAGCGTTTTGTCGCCCTGTTGCAAAGCGGGATTTTTGATATTTTATTTTGTTATTCAACAAGATAAATAAATATTTAAAATGATTAATGAATCATTTATCCCGTTGGGTTCTGGCCCGATTCCTGCTATAATAAAAGCCTAAGTATTGCGAGTTTAGACACATAACACGTTGTTATGTGAAAGCCTCGCCCAGGCTCCGTTTCAAGGAGTGATAGGATGAATAGTACTTCAAGGGTTCGGTGCGGCTTCACGCTGATCGAACTGCTGGTGGTGATTTCGATCATCGCCATCTTGATTGGTCTCCTTCTGCCCGCTGTGCAGAGGGTCCGCTTGGCGGCTGCTCGCATCTCTGATGCGAACAACCTCAAGCAGATCGGGCTTGCTCTCCACAATTACGAGGAAGAGATGGGTACGTTCCCGGGCAACAATAAGCCCAAATCGAGCAAAGCGCTCAACGGGAACGCGGATGTGCTGGTATGGATACTAGCCATTCTACCTTATCTCGAGCAGGGCAGTTTCCAGGGGGCTTACAACGATCAGTTCTGGTGGTTCCAACCACCGAATGACGCGTTAGCCCTCAATGCGGGATTGGTAATTTTCCAGTCCCCGTTGGGAAACCCCTTTCCCGGCCAGTGCGATTATGCGCTGTCGGGCGGCAGCAATGTGCCATGGGCATTGGATCCTACCCAATGGGGTGATTTCAATGTCTATTACCAGTCCAGTGGCTATCAAAATGCTGCTGGACAAGGGAATGGCTCTCCTCCGAATGGATTTGGGGGATGCGGGATCGATCGGTGGCGCAAGGAAATCACTGACGGCATGAGTAACACGATTGCCGTCGTGACGACCCGGGTTGCTCCGACCACTGCACAGTGGAGGAACGATAGTTCGGGCCTCAACGGGACGTGGGTGCCTATGTTAGCGCTCACAGCCACGGTTACCAACCCCATGTACGGGTTGGTGACGTTGGCTCCCGGCTGGGTCGCCGATCGCGATCCGCAGGACTCCTATTTCGACCCTCGGGTGGAAATGGGAGCGGCCTTCGGCAACATGCTGTTCGCCGACGGTAGGGTCGTATGGATCGGCTCGGACATCGATCCGACCGTTCTCTCCGCTCTGGCTACCAGAGCTAGCGAAGAACCGGTCACCTACTAATCTTTTCGCCACCCCCTTACCGGGGTGGCGATACTTTTTTCCGCTCTATTTTATTGTCAATATCACCAGCAGCATCGCCTCGCTCACCTGCTGCGCTGCGCCCAGCGTATCGCCGGTGGTGCCGCCGAATTGTCTGCAGGTCACTCGGCCGACGATCAGGCAGGCGAGGCTTGCCGCCAGCAATCCGGAGAGCGGATGGCCGGTAAGCCACAGCAGCGCTATTCCAATTGTCCCTGCAGCCACGGCCTGATTCCGGGAAACTTTCCCGGCATTCGCCGCCAGCCCGTCGCTTCTCGCATGGGGAAGCATATGCATCAGCACGGCCAGCCCGGCCCGGCTGCCCGCCCCTGCGGCG
Organism: Pseudomonadota bacterium; assembly: GCA_028873275.1. Taxonomy (GTDB): domain Bacteria; phylum Pseudomonadota; class Alphaproteobacteria; order Rickettsiales; family SXRF01; genus JABDCD01. Next base: position 2,808 of record JAGWLJ010000130.1, on the reverse strand, counting down.
ATCATTATCCACAGCATGCGCCCGTGATAGGCCAGTGCCGTCATCGCCTCGGCGCGCACCGCCAGCACAATGATCAGCGCCAGCACGCCGTAGCTGCCGATGCGGCTGTCGCGCAGGATGGCCAGCTTCTCTTCGCGGCTGCGGCCATGCGCCAGCCCGTCGGCGGTATCGGCCAGCCCGTCTTCATGCAGCCCGCCGGTGAGGGCCATCTGGAACCCCAGCGCCAGCCACGCCGCGATGCCGGTGCGAATGCCCAACCACAGCAATGCCGAGTAGGCGCAAGCGGTTAGCGCGCCGATCACCACCCCGGCCAGCGGAAACGTCCAGGCCGACTGCGCCAGCGGCATGCTGGCCTTCAAGCGTGGCAGGGGCAGGCGGGTGAAAAATCCCAGCGCCGATAAAAAGGATTGTAATGCGGTCATTTCAGTGAATTAATACGCATTCATGAGCAAATCGCAACCTATAGCCGACCTGGCGTCGCTTTCCGCCTTCGACCATGCCACGGAAGCCAAAGCACGCCAGCATCTCGACCAGCTCACCAAGCCGCAGGGCTCGCTGGGCCGCCTCGAAGACATCGCTGCCTGGATGTGCGGCTGGCAGCGCACGCTGAAACCGCGGGCCGAAAAGGCTTATACGCTGGTTTTCGCCGGCAATCACGGTGTCACGAAGCAGGGTGTGTCGGCCTATCCTTCCGAAGTGACGGCGCAGATGGTCGCCAATTTCGCCGGCGGCGGCGCAGCGATCAATCAGCTCTGCAATGCCATTCCCTCGGCATTGCGCGTCATTCCACTGGCGCTGGACCAGCCGACGCAGGATTTCACGCAAGGCCCCGCCATGACGGCGGAAGAATGCGCCGAGGCTTTTCAGATAGGCATGGATGCCGTGCCGCAGGATGCCGATATCTTAGTATTAGGTGAGATGGGCATCGGCAATACGACTGCCGCCGCTGCTGTGGCGCATGCCGTGGCTGCCGGCGAGGCCAGGGACTGGGTGGGCAGCGGCACGGGAGTGAACTCCGATGCGCTGCAACGCAAATGCGAAGTAGTGGCTCAGGTGGTGGCATTGCATCGCCCCGCCATGGGGGATCCGCTGTCGGTATTACAGCATGTCGGCGGCCGCGAACTGGCAGCCATCGCAGGGGCGGTATGGCGGGCTCGTGAACACTCCATTCCAGTGATTCTCGATGGTTATGTCGTTACCGCCGCCGCTGCGTCGCTGATGCTGGCGTCGAAAGACGCGCTGGCGCATTGCTTGGCCGGGCATGTGTCGGCCGAGCCGGGTCACCGCCGGCTGCTTGACTGGCTGGACATGAAGCCGCTCCTCAGCCTCAATATGCGGCTGGGCGAAGGCAGCGGCGCGCAACTGGCGCTCTCCCTCGTTCGAGCGGCGCTGGCCACATTTAATCATATGGCCACCTTCGCCTCGGCCAGCGTGGCCACGAAATCGGCGCCTTGACCGCTAGCGGCCAGCGGATTATAAGCAATTCAACGGAAAAGGGAACGCGGTGATGACTCCGCGGCTGCCCTCGCAACTGTAAGCGGCGAGCCGAAGCCATAAAGCCACTCGTACAGGGGAAGGCGGCCAAGGCGATGAACCGCGAAGCCAGGAGACCTTGCCGTTCAATCTATGCCTTTGGCCGAGGGTGCGCCGCAGGCAAAAAGGCGGATTTTCGCCTGTAATCTGCACCCCATAAAGGCATTACGGTGCAGCAAGCAGAACCGATCGATCTTCATATCTGCGTCACCTGTCGCGATAATGCCGATGGCCGGCCTGGTGAACATTTGTACAACGCCATGAATGAGCGCCCCTGCGCCGTACCGGTCAGGCTGCACCGCGTCGAATGCCTGAGCGTGTGCAAGCGGCCATGCACCATCGCCGTTTCCTCGCCTTCCAAATGGACGTATGTGATCGCCGGTATCGAGCCGTCACATGCGGCGGAGCTGTGCAACTACCTGGATGCCTACGCCGCTTCGCCGCACGGCACGCCGCCCCTCAAAGACCGCCCGCCGGCAATTCGCGCCGGCACCATCGCCCGTATTCCACCCAGAGGATAATATGCAGAAAATTCCCGCCACCATCGTCACCGGTTTTCTCGGCGCAGGCAAAACTTCACTGATCCGCCATGTCATGGAGCACGCCGGCGGCCGGCGCATCGCGCTCCTCATCAACGAATTCGGCGATGTCGGCGTTGACGGCGAAATTCTCATGCGCTGCGGCAATGCCGATTGCCCTGAGGATGCCATTATCGAGCTACCTAACGGCTGTATCTGCTGCACGGTGGCCGATGATTTTCTTCCCGCCATCGAAACCCTGCTGGCGCGCGGCCGCATCGATCATATCGTCATCGAGACCTCCGGCCTCGCCCTGCCCAAGCCGCTGGTCAAAGCCTTCGACTGGCCGCAGATCCGCTCGCGCCTGACCGTTGACGGTGTCATCGCCGTGGTGGATGGCCCTGCTGTTGCCTCCGGCCAGTTCGTGGAGGATACGGAAGCGCTGGCCCGCCAGAAAGCCGGGATCGGCCTGATCGATCACGACAATCCGCTGGCCGAAGTCTATGAAGATCAATTGCTCTGCGCCGACATGATCATCCTCAACAAGATCGACCAGATGGATGAAGCGATGCGCCACCGGGTGCGCGAGGACATCGTTCGCGAGGTGCCGGGCGCCGTGCGGATTATTGAAACCGCCCATGGCCGCATCGACGCCGATATCATGCTCGGCATCGGTGCGGCGGCGGAGGATGACCTGGTTAATCGCCCGTCGCATCATGACAGCGAAGAAGAGCACGATCATCAGGACTTCGAGACT
>JAGWLJ010000129.1 GCA_028873275.1 Pseudomonadota bacterium | reverse complement strand
ATTGTGCTTGACAGAGTTTTTGATACTAGATGCTGTGGATAGGTGAAAAGGTTGGGGTGTGAAAGCCGGGGATAAGTGAGCAGAAGCAGGAGGAATGTGTACGATGCGGGGGATAGGGGGTGGGGATAAATAGGCAAAAGAAAAGGCCACCGGTTTTGCGACCGATGGCCTGATCTCAGTTGTGCGGATGGTTCCTAGACGGTAACCACCACCAGTGGGAGGGGAAGTATTGTGTTGGTGAGAATTTTGAAATCCTCAAAATTCTCCCTCATGATCCTCTCCGCCACATCGATGGGGAATTCATCGCTGTAGAATGCGCATTCAACCCCCTCTGGCAGGCTGACAACCTCTTTTGCCACCGCCCGCCGATGTTCCCACCGTTTCTGGGGATGCCGGTACTGCAGAACCAAATTGACTTGGGGCTTCAAAAAGCCGTTCTCCAGCAGGTAGGCCTGCGTCTGGATTTTCATACCGCTCTCCTGAAAGAGGGCCACCCCTGCACTCATCGGCCTTCTGCCTTTGAGTCTGTACTCCTGTCAGCAACGCGCTGAAACCAAGATTCCAGCCGCATCCATGCGTACAAGAGTATAAAATCAGGCGGAGCATATATTAATAATACTTAATGGCAAGCGTTATTAAGGGCTCCGGCTTTTCCTCATTGCTCCTTATGCCATTATGTTATAAAAGCAATCCATGGTCATCCATATCAATCCCAACCGCATCAATGTCTCTCCCGGCGCTTCCGGCAAAGCGGATCGCCGCCGTTCGCAGCAGGCGACCTCCGGCGATTACGTCGTCCCCAGCCGCGCGGAGGAAGGCCACATCCCGGCGGCGGAAACGCTCTCGACCATGATCCGCAGCGCCGTCGAGGCCCTGCGCAAGGGCGTGTACTGGGATCGCGGGACGATATTGAATCTGCTGGTTTGACTCTGTTGTCATCCCGTGGCATGTCTTTTTGCTACGTAAAAAGCATGAGCACGGGATCTCGAGCAAGGGGCATGAGATCCTGCACTCCTGCTTCGCAGGCCGCAGGATAACCAATTATGACTTTCCGCTGGGACGATCCTCTCCTTCTCGATGAGCAGCTCACCGACGAAGAGCGCATGGTGCAGGCCACGGCGCGCAGCTATGCCCGCGAGCAGCTCTTCCCGCGCATCCTGGAGGCTAACCGCCATGAGTGCTTCGACCCGGCTATTATGCGCGAGATGGGGGAGCTGGGCCTGCTTGGCGCCACCATCAAAGGCTATGGCTGCGCCGGGGTGAGCAGCGTCGCCGGCGGTTTGATCTGCCGCGAGGTGGAATGGGTGGACAGCGGCTACCGCTCGGCGCTTTCCGTGCAATCGTCGCTGGTCATGCATCCCATCCATGCCTTCGGCTCCGAGGCGCAGAAGCAGAAATACCTGCCGAAACTGGCCAAAGGCGAGCTGATCGGCTGCTTCGGCCTCACCGAGCCCGACCACGGCTCCGATCCCGGCAGCATGATCACGCATGCGACCAAAGTGAAAGGCGGTTTCGTGCTGAACGGCGCCAAGAACTGGATCACCAACTCGCCGATCGCCGATGTCTTCATTGTCTGGGCCAAGCTGGACGGCGAAATCCGCGGCTTCATTCTGGAAAAAGGCATGAAGGGACTAAGCGCGCCTAAGATCGAAGGAAAAATGTCGCTGCGCGCCTCCTCCACCGGCATGATCTCGATGCAGGACGTGCATGTGCCGGAAGAGAATATCTTCCCCGAGGTCAAAGGCCTCAAAGGCCCCTTCTCCTGCCTGGGCAAGGCGCGTTACGGTATCGGCTGGGGCGCGCTGGGCGCAGCCGAGTTCTGTTATCAGGCGGCGCGCAATTACACACTTGAGCGCAAGCAGTTCGGCAGGCCTCTGGCCGCCAACCAGCTGATCCAGAAGAAGCTGGCCGACATGCTGGTGGAGATCGCACTGGGGCTTGAGGGCTGCCTGCGCGTCGGCCGGCTGATGGACGAGGGCAAGGTGGCGCATGAGATGATCTCGGTCATCAAGCGCAACTCGGCCGGCAAGGCGCTCGACATCGCGCGCGCCGCCCGCGACATGCATGGCGGCAACGGCATTTCCGACGAATACCACGTTATCCGCCATGTGATGAATCTTGAGAGCGTCAACACCTATGAGGGCACGCACGACATCCACGCGCTGATCCTCGGCCGCGGCATTACCGGCATCCAGGCATTTAAAAGCGAATAGATTTTTCCGGTAAGCGCTGACGCGTTACAAGCTGCGCGACCCAACGCCAGATCCCGGCGAGCGCGGCAATTCCGGCGGTTCGATACTGTTATGATCAGCGCTGGCGATCATGGGTGAATCGGACGCATCCAGCATCCCCGTTCTGGGATTGGGCCGGCTGCGTCGTTCTCTTTCCAGGCGAATGGGGGCGGTAAGCGCCGGAAGATTGCTTCTAAACATCTGCCTGAACAGCGTGTTACCAGGAGCATTTATGGTTCCCAGCTGGTACAGTATATCGGAAGTCAATCTCTCCCGTGCCTGGGGGCTTGGCTCGCGGCGCTGCCCGGGAGCGGCGAGAGGCATTTGGGGTGCCGGTTGTTGCATTAGAATCTGCAGCCGCTGGCTATCCATGTTCAGCTGCGTCAATAGCAACTGGCGCTGGGCAGGATGGGTAATATTGCTGATCTCCGTTCTGGCATTGGCGGGGTCGGCCGCCCATTGCACGCGCCTGTGAACCATGGCAATAGCGGAGGCAGAGGTGCCGTTGGCGAGGGCGCGCAGCTCCATAAGCTGAGCGTCACTGACCTGATTTCTGTTGGACAGGGCAGTAGCGAGCGTTCCTGATGCGGCGCGTTGTTCCTCCGGCGTTTGGGCGGATATCAGGCCGTCCATTCCTTCAATATTGCCGATACGCCGCATGCTTCTGCCAAGATCATAAGTTTCCTGGGCAAGGGTATCCAGCTCTCTGCTAATAGACTGTCGTGTGCGATCAAAATTCTGGCGGTCTTTAGAGGAAGGGTTGGTGGTATTTCGTTCCACTTCGCCCAGATCGGTCAGTCTTTGCAGAGGAGTAGCGGCGCGGCGCCCAACGGTGATGCGGAAGCGCTCTGCTACAGGAGCGGACATGCCGCTTAATGCAGTGCGTAATTCCTGTCTGGTGTTTTCATTGAAGTGATTTTCCACGAGATTAGTGAATGCCTGTCGCGCCGCTTCATTCGTTATTTGAGGAGCATTGTTTTGTGAATGTGAATTGAGGGCTGCTCGAAATTCTTCAGGCGTCAGGGGTCGGTTATTCGGATCCTGGTTCCGTAATTGTGGATTTTGTCCATTTTGGCCCTGCTCAGTCATCGGCTTCTCCCTGGATTAATCTATATTTATTATGCCATAAAACCGCCTCTGTCGGTGTGACAGTTCCATGAAATTGGATATGACAAAAAGTGGAAGAGAAGATAAGAATTATAGAATTCAGCTGGTTAGGCGGCAAGCGCGCTGATGTCGAGCGAGGATTCGCGGCCCAGCTTGTCGCGGCTGGCCTTGAGCCAGTCCTCCGCCGCCTGGGCCCCTAAATCACGCAAATAGGTCAGGAAATTCCAATCGGCGTTGAGCTTGCTGGCGCGGCCGAGGCTGGCCAGCATGTCCTGTGCCTCGATGCGGTGGACATGCACCGGGCGGGCGGCGGTTTTGTTCTGAAGGGCGATGGTTTTCAGCTCATGCAGCAGCACCGAATGGAAGCTGATCTCGTTGGCGCGGTCGAGGATGTCGGCGGCGGAGGTCGGCACCTCCTCGACATAGGCAGAGTTGACCTGCACCAGCACGATATCGGGAGTGCCTTTGCTTTCGGCCAGCGGGAAAAGCGGCGGGCAGCCGGAGAAGCTGCCGTCCCAATACGGCTCGCCGTCGATCTCGACGGTCTTGAACACGAAGGGCAGGCAGCTTGAGGCCATGACAGCATCGAGCGAAAGCTGTTCGCGGCTGAAGATTTCCGCCTTGCCGGTGCGGGCGTGGGTGGCGCCGATATAGAGCGCGACCGGGCTTTTCTGCAAGGCCTCGAAATCGACCATCTCCTCGACGATGCCGCGCAGCGGATTGATGTCGAACAGGTTGAACTGATAGGGAGAAAAGATGCGCGTGATATAATCGAGCGCCATCGACGAGGGCGATAAATCGATGCCGGCATGACCGAGGAATTTGTCGGCGAGGTTCATGCGCAGCGGGAACAGGCTCATGGCCAGGCTCACCTTGCGCCAGAAGGTTTCGAGCTGTTTGCGCGCCGTCTCCCGCCCGCCTTCCATCATGCCCTGCGCCAGCACGGCTGCCATCATGGCGCCGCCGCTGACGGCGCTGATGGCTTCGATATGCACCGCCTCTTCAGTAAGCAAACGATCGACGGCGCCCCAGGCGAAGGCGCTATGCGAGCCGCCGCCCTGCAGGGCAAGAGCAATAGGTTTGGAAGCGTTTCCCATGGCTGGCCTCCAGCGGGAATGACAGAAATATTATGATACCGTATCCGGCCTTTTTGTTCAAGGCCGCCGCGGCGTCAGGAGGCGAGATCGACCACCTTGGAGCGGCCGGGTTTTTCTTCATAGAACCCCTTGTAGAACCCAGGGGTTACATTGAACTCGTATTTGCCACGCTTGTTTTTGGGGATGGTGCGGCACAGATGCGTAATGTCGAAATTGGGATAATACGTCATAATCGGCGATTTCAGCAGCTTTTTGAGTACGTAGCCTTCTTCGTGCTGGTCGAGCTTGCGCTTGACCTTCTTGCTGATCTTCCACAGCTCGCCCACCACTACGTCTTTCTCTTCACCGGTATAATACAGCAGCGGATAGGTTTCGTCGGGCGCCAGGTACAGCACATAGCCGCGGATTTTTTTCTTGCGCAGGAATTTGGCCTCCCCCATGTGTTTGTGCAGGATGCCGCCTTTTTTGAGAGTGCCGTAAGCGAAGACTTTCATAATATCCTAGTGGCTGAGAGAGCGATCAGCGGTTTGCGCCGCGAAATCCTGAGGCAACCGCGCCGCCTGCGGCAGTTTATCCCGGGCCGGGTCGATTTTTCCAGCGAAATTTTTCTCCGGCGCGGCGCTCTCAATCGCATTTTTCTTGTCGATATCGATACCGAAAGATTGAAACACGGCA
>JAGWLJ010000128.1 GCA_028873275.1 Pseudomonadota bacterium | reverse complement strand
AAGATTGTTCCGGTCGAGGATATGCCGTATCTGGAAGACGGCAAGCCGGTCGACATCGTGCTGAACCCGCTCGGCGTGCCTTCGCGCATGAACGTCGGGCAGATTCTCGAGACGCATCTGGGCTGGGCCTCTGCCGGCATCGGCCAGCAGGTACGCCATATGCTCGAAGAGGTGCAGGAGCAGAACGCCAAATCGGCCAGCGTCAAGAAGCTGCGCGATTTCTTGGGCGAGACCTACGAAGATAAGGACAGCCGCAAGGAAATCGGCAATCTCTCCGATGGCGAAGTGCTGGAACTGGCACAAAACCTGCAGAAGGGTGTGCCCTTCGCCACACCGGTATTCGACGGCGCGCATGAGGAGGACATTGTCCACTGGCTGAAGAAAGCCGGGCAGGACACCTCCGGCCAGGTGACGCTGTTCGACGGCCGCAGCGGCGAGCCGTTCGACCGCAAGGTGACGGTGGGCTATATTTACATGCTCAAGCTCCACCATCTTGTCGACGACAAGATCCACGCCCGCTCCATCGGGCCGTACTCTCTCGTCACCCAGCAGCCGCTGGGCGGCAAGAGCCAGTTCGGCGGCCAGCGCTTCGGCGAAATGGAATGCTGGGCGCTGCAGGCCTACGGCGCGGCGTATTCCTTGCAGGAAATGCTCACGGTCAAGTCCGACGACGTGGCGGGCCGCAGCAAGATCTACGAGTCGATCGTGCGCGGCGATAACAGCTTCGAGTCGGGGATTCCGGAGAGCTTCCACGTGATGGTGAAGGAACTGCGTTCGCTTGGGCTCAATGTCGAGTTGATTGAGAAGGAGGCGTAATGGATGGCAGACTGCCAATTACTCCTCCTTCCCCTGATGAGATTAGACTAATAAAGCTTATAAAGGGTCAAGATAAGGAATTCCGTTGGCATAAAAATGGAGACATAAACTCTATAACCCTGCCATACAATATTCGGGCAAGTTGGACTCCTCCGCTTGATGTCGAATGGCCTTCTGACGTAGGGGAAAAGGAGAAAATCAGGGCACAGGCACTTGCTGACCAATTTAGAGAAGAATGGAAAAGCAATGCGACGCCGAGACTGGGTAATTTAATGGATAATATGCTAAATCAGGTTCCTGGCCTTAGAGCAATAAATAGAGAGATAAATGGTTTAGGAAATGAGATTACGTATAGAGTTAAACAAGATGTTTTGGACAGGATTCGTAAATCCATTGATGAAATGGTGCGCGATATTTAACTAGAGCAATATTTAACTGGAGCAGATTTCGGCCTCGCCGGGATGACAATAGGGGAAAGTAAAGTATGGCAATGCAGGAAGTAATGAGTTTCTTTGGTCAGCCGGCGGTGGCGGCCAAGCAGTTTGACGAGATTAAGATCTCGATCGCCAGCCCGGAGAAAATCCATAGCTGGTCGTTTGGCGAGGTCAAGAAGCCGGAGACGATCAATTACCGCACCTTCAAGCCGGAGCGCGATGGCCTGTTCTGCGCCCGCATTTTCGGGCCGATCAAGGATTACGAGTGCCTGTGCGGCAAGTATAAGCGCATGAAATACCGCGGCATCGTCTGCGAGAAATGCGGCGTCGAAGTGACGACCAGCAAAGTGCGCCGCGAGCGCATGGGGCATATTGAGCTCGCCTCGCCGGTGGCCCACATCTGGTTCTTGAAGAGCCTGCCCAGCCGCATCGGCATCCTGCTCGACATGACGCTGAAGGATCTCGAGAAGATTCTCTATTTTGAATCTTACGTCGTCGTCGAGCCGGGGCTGACGCCGTTCTCGCTCGGCGAACTCCTCTCCGAGGAACAGTATTACGAAGCGCAGGAAAAATATGGTGATGGCACCTTCACCGCGCAGATCGGCGCCGAAGCTATCAAGACGATGCTGATGGCTGTCGACCTCAAAAAAGAAAAAGAAAACGCGCGCGCGGAGCTGGCCGAAACCACCTCGGAAGCCAAGCGCAAAAAGCTGGTCAAGCGGCTGAAGCTGGTCGAGGCCTTCCTCGATTCCAACAACAAGCCGGAATGGATGGTGATGGATGTCATTCCCGTCATTCCGCCCGAACTGCGCCCGCTCGTCCCATTGGATGGCGGCCGCTTCGCGACGTCCGATCTCAACGATCTCTACCGCCGCGTCATCAACCGCAACAACCGCCTGAAGCGCCTGCTCGAGCTGCGTGCGCCCGATATTATCGTGCGCAACGAAAAGCGCATGCTGCAGGAAGCCGTCGATGCGCTGTTCGACAATGGCCGCCGCGGTCGCGTCATCACCGGCGCCAACAAGCGCCCGCTGAAGTCGCTCTCCGATATGCTGAAAGGCAAGCAGGGCCGCTTCCGCCAGAACCTGCTGGGAAAGCGCGTCGATTATTCCGGCCGTTCGGTCATCGTCGTCGGACCTGAGCTGAAACTGCATCAATGCGGTCTGCCCAAGAAGATGGCGCTTGAGCTGTTTAAACCCTTTATCTACGCCAAGTTGGAACTTTACGGCATCGCCACCACTATCAAGGCGGCCAAGCGCATGGTCGAGACGGAGCGGCCAGAGGTGTGGGATATCCTCGACCAAGTGATCCGCGAGCATCCGGTGCTGCTCAATCGCGCACCGACGCTGCACCGCCTGGGTATCCAGGCGTTTGAGCCGGTCTTGATCGAAGGCAAGGCCATCCAGCTGCATCCGCTGGTCTGTACCGCCTTTAATGCCGACTTCGACGGCGACCAGATGGCCGTGCACGTGCCGCTTAGCATCGAAGCGCAGCTTGAGGCGCGCGTTCTGATGATGTCGACCAACAACATCCTGTCGCCGGCATCGGGTAAGCCGATCATCGTGCCATCACAGGATATCGTGCTCGGGCTCTATTACATTTCGCTCGAATCCGACGGCGAAGCCGGCGAGGGCATGGTGTTCACCGATACCGCTGAACTCCAGCATGCACTCGATTCCAGGCAGGTAACCTTGCACAGCAAGATCAAATGCCGTTACCGCGGCGTTGATGACAAGGGTGAGCCGATCACGTTGCTGGTGCAGACGACGCCCGGCCGCATGCTGATCTCGGAAATCCTGCCGCGTCATCCTAAGCTGCCGTTTACGGTCGTCAATAAACTTATGACCAAGAAAGAAATCTCGAACCTGATTTACGAAGTCTACCGCCATTGCGGCCAGAAGGAGACGGTGATTTTTGCCGACCGGCTGATGCAACTGGGCTTCCGCCAAGCGGCCAAGGCCGGCATTTCCTTCGGCAAGGACGACATGATCGTTCCGGAAACGAAAGAAAAGCACCTGTCCTCCACCTTCCATGAGGTCAAGCAGTTCGAGCAGCAATATGCCGACGGCCTGATCACGCTGGGCGAAAAATATAACAAGGTGATCGATGCCTGGTCGAAATGCTCCGAGCTGGTGGCCGACGACATGATGAAGGGTATTTCTTCGGTCGGCAAAAATAAGGACGGAAAGCTCAAGGCTAAAAATATCAACTCGATCTACATGATGGCCAACTCGGGTGCGCGCGGCTCGGCAGCGCAGATCAAGCAGCTGGCCGGCATGCGCGGGCTGATGGCCAAGCCCTCGGGCGAAATCATCGAGACGCCGATTATTTCCAACTTCAAGGAAGGCCTCTCCGTGCTCGAATACTTCAACTCGTCGCATGGCGCCCGCAAGGGTCTGGCTGACACGGCGCTCAAGACGGCCAATTCGGGTTACCTCACCCGCCGTCTGGTCGACGTGGCGCAGGACTGTATTATTGCGGAACAGGATTGCGGCACCGAGCGCGGCATCGTGGTGAAAGCCGTCATTGAAGGCGGCGACATCATCGTCACGCTTGCCGATCAGATTCTTGGCCGCGTTGCCTCGCGCGACGTGCATCATCCCGTTTCGGGCGAGCCCATCGTCGGCAAGGCGCAGATGATCGATGAGATTACCGTCGGCAAGATCGACGAAGCCGGCATCGAAGCCGTTATGGTGCGATCGGTGCTGACCTGCGAATCCAAGGGCGGCGTCTGCGCGCATTGCTACGGGCGCGATCTGGCCCGCGGCACCGAGGTCAATATGGGCGAAGCGGTGGGCGTCATCGCGGCGCAATCCATCGGCGAGCCGGGTACGCAGCTGACCATGCGTACTTTCCATATCGGCGGTGCGGCGCAGAGAGGCGCCGAGCAGTCGAGCGTGGAATCGTCGCATGACTCTACCTTCACTCTTTCTAACAAGAATATCGTCACAGACTCCAAGGGTCGCCTCGTCGTCATGAGCCGTACCTGCGAGATCGTGCTCCGCGATGAGCATGGCCGCGAGCGCGCCCGCTATAAGGTTCCTTATGGCGCACGTTTGCTGGCTAAGGAAAACGAGAAGGTCAAGAAAGGCCAGAAGCTGGCCGAATGGGATCCTTATACGCTGCCGATCATCACGGAGCGCAATGGGTTTGCCCATTACCGCGACCTCGTCGAAGGCGTATCTTTGCGCGAAGTGCTGGACGAATCGACCGGTATCGCAAGCAAGACCGTAACCGATTGGCGTCAGCAAACGCGCGGTGCCGATTTAAAGCCGCGTATTGCACTGCGCGACAAAAAGGGTGAGATCATTACACTCGCCAACGGCCTGGAGGCGCGTTATTTCTTGCCGGTCGGCGCCATTCTTAACGTGCAGGACGGATCGGAAGTGCATGCGGGCGACGTGCTGGCGCGTATTCCGCGCGAATCCACCAAGACCCACGACATCACCGGCGGTCTGCCGCGCGTGGCCGAGCTGTTCGAGGCGAGGAAACCCAAGGATCACGCTATCATCAGCGAGATCGAGGGCATTGTCGAGTTCGGCAAGGACTACAAGAACAAGCGCCGCGTAATCGTCCGTCCGAAGGATGCTGCCGAGGGCGAAGGGGTCGAATACCTCATTCCGAAGGGCAAGCACATTACCGTGCAGGAAGGCGATTACGTGCAGAAGGGCGATCTGCTGATGGACGGCAACCCCGTGCCGCATGACATTTTGAAAGTCATGGGCGTCGAGGCGCTGGCGCGTTACATGGTCAACGAAGTGCAGCAGGTGTACCGGCTGCAGGGCGTGACCATCAACGACAAGCATATCGAGGTCATCGTGCGGCAGATGCTGCAGAAGATCGAGATCGAGCAGCCGGGCGAGACC
>JAGWLJ010000127.1 GCA_028873275.1 Pseudomonadota bacterium | reverse complement strand
TTCGATGGCAGCGAGGTCGGCGATCGGGATGAACGCCACCTCCTCCACCGAGGTGAAGCCTTCGGTGACGAGCAGGTGCGCGATTACTTCCTCGACGTTCAGCGCATCGACGAACAGCTGCGACAGCGACTTGAACTCGTCGGCGCGGCGCTCGGATTCCACCGCCTCAGTGAGAATGTCGATGTTCCAGCCGGTAAGCTGCGAAGCAAGACGCACGTTCTGGCCGCGGCGGCCGATGGCGAGCGACAGCTGGTCGTCCGGCACCACCATCTCGATGCGGTTCTTGGTTTCGTCGATCACCACCTTGGTCACTTCGGCGGAGGATAATGCGTTCACCACGAACGTCGCGGCATCCGGCGACCATTCGATGATGTCGATCTTCTCGCCCTGTAGTTCGCCGACCACCGCCTGCACGCGGGAACCGCGCACGCCGACGCAGGAGAGCACCGGGTTGACGCTGGAATCCTTGGAATACACGGCGATCTTGGCGCGGGAACCGGGGTCGCGGGCGACGGCCTTCACCTCAATGATGCCGTCGTAAATCTCCGGCACTTCCTGCGCGAACAACTTGGCCAGGAAATCGGGATGCGTGCGCGACAGGAAAATCTGCGGGCCGGTTTTTTCGCGGCGCACGTCGCCGATATAGGCGCGGATGCGGTCGCCGGGGCGGAAAACTTCGCGCGGGATCAGCTCGTCGCGGCGGATCATCGCCTCGGTGCGACCGAAATCGACTACCACGTTGCCGTATTCAACGCGCTTGACCGTGCCGCTGACGATCTCGCCCACCTTGTCCTTGAATTCCTCATACTGCTTCTCGCGCTCGAAATCGCGCACCTTCTGCAGCACCACCTGCTTGGCGGTCTGGGCGGCGACGCGGCCGAAATCGATCGGCGGCAGCAGGTCTCGGATCTCATCGCCGATGGAGAGGGTCTTGTCCGTCTTATGCGCGTCCCTCAGGCGGATCTGCGTGGCGCTGTTGAAGCCCTCCGGCGCGGATTCCTCGCCCTCGGCCGCCGGAACGGCTTCCGGCATATTATCGTCCACCACCGTGCGTACACGGTACAGGCGGATTTCGCCGGTGCGCTTGTCGATCTCGGCGCGAATGTCGTGCTCGTGGCCGTATTTGCGGCGGCCGGCCGTCTGAATGGCCTGCTCCATCGCTTCCAGCACGGAATCCTTGGAGAGCCCCTTCTCGCGCGCCACGGCGTCCGCGATCTGGAGAAGTTCGGTGCTGCCGTAAATTGCCTGTGTCGTTGCCATAGAAATAATTACCTCATTAACATAGCGTTTAACTTTAATGCGTTCCTAGTCCCCATTGGGCCCGGCCGGCTCTTGCGGAGCGCTCAATAGCCGTACCAATCACTTGCGCAATTGCCTTATCCAAAAGCTCATTTAAGCGCTCTCCGGTTGCCTTCTTTAAATGTTGAGTCTTCACTTCGCCGGCGAGGCGATTAGCGAAATCGGCCAATGGCGTAAGCTGGGTACTGGCATCATAGCTACGATCAGCAAGTTTGTTGATAACCGCTTCCACGTAACCATAAAGGACCTTATTAATTTTCTCTTCTCCCGCAGCCGTGGTGGCCGTTATTCCCATACATCCCTGCGTCTGCCCTGCAAGCGGGTCCAATACATGAGCGGCGCTATAGATATTCGCCAAACTCAGCACAATACGCTCATGCGCCAGTTCCTGGCGGAAGGCGGAAAGAATGTCTTTATGCGGATTAGTCATTTCTTGTTTTCTTTTTTTGGTTTCTGATTTTTCAATTTCGCCTTGGCCAATGCTTCGCTCATCATCAGCTTGGCATTCCGTATATTCCCCACCGCGATTCTTATCTCGCCTTCTGGAATAACCAGAATAATGGTATCGTCTTCCACCCGCTGAATCATACCGCGGAACTTGCGGCTGGGGCCGATCGGCAGCATGGTTTCGATTTTCGCCTCATTTCCGGTGAAACGGATAAAATCCTCCAGCTTCGTCAGCGGCCGGTCAAGGCCCGGCGAGCAGACCTCCAGGTCATAGGCGCCCTGAATGGGGTCATCGACATCCAGCAATGCCGATACCTGCTGGCTGATTTTCCCGCAATCATCGATGCTCATGCCGGCGCTGTCGGAGCGTTCCGCCATGACAGAGAGCGTCTTGCGCCGCCCGTCCCCCAGCTTCACCTGCACCAGCGCATAGCCCATGGCCGCCAGCGACGGCTCGATGATCTGCGTTATTTTCTGCACAATATCCATAAGCAAAATAAAAAGGCGGGCGAAAGCCCACCTTTATGAGCCGTAATATAAGCATAATCATCGCCGATTCAAGTCGTTTTTAAGCCCCTGGCACTTTTTTTAAAGGCGGGATAAAAAGCTGTTGGGTTATGGTTTTTTTGGAATTATAAGCATATCACTTACTTTTTCATCCCATACCAGCGAGGAGATAATATAATGAATAAGAATGTTTTTTACCTGATCGCGACCATCCTGGCGCTGATCATCATCACGCTGCTCATGTCCAAGCCGCAGCCGCAGAAACAGATGGCGCAGCCCAGCACCCCGGTCACCGCTCCGGAAGCCGCCGCCCCCGTTGCTCCGGCGACGCCTGCCGCCCCTGAAGCGGCTAATCCGGCCGTCCCGCCGGTTACCACACCGGAAGCCGTCACCCCGCCATCCGCCGCTCCTGCCCAGCCGGGCACTGAGCCGAGCCCGGCTCCCGCTCCCATGAGCAAAGGCGATGACGTTCCCGCCGGCGCCGAAGTGTCGGGAGAAGGCGCTGCCGCCCCGGCCACGCCGATGCAGGCTCCTGCCAATAAGGATATGACCGTACCGCCTTCCGAAGGGCAATAGTTACCCGCCTTCAAAGCGCATTTCCTGCATCCGCGGGAAATGCGCTTTTTATTTGTCCTCTTCCTCGATGTGGCGAATGCGGTGGGTTCCGAAGAGCATCACGATAGCCACCGCACCTTCGGCCGGATGATGGATGCTCAGCTGACCGCCCTGCAAAATCACCAGAGTCCTGGCCAGCTCGAGATTAAAATTCATCTCCTCCATGCTGCTATCATCCCTGCGGGGAGAGGAAGCGGGCGGATTCGTCCCGGATTCCACCATATTGACCAGCTCCTGCTGTCCCAGCGGATGCTCCTGCGTGCGCAGAATAATGGCGAAGATTGCCTGATCCTTGTTTTCATTGACCACCCTGCCCTCCAGCACGATGCCGTGAACGGGCGATATCATGGCCGCCATATACGCCAGCAGGTTGGTCATGGCCTGCTGCAGGCGGAATTCATCGGCCAGGAGCCGCGGCAGGGTCTCCGGCATCGCCATGGTAATTTTTAGTTTCTGCCCTTCCGCGTCATTGGCCAGGAATGCCAGCGCCTGCCCGGCGACCTGGCGCACATCCACCAGCTTTTCCGATAATTCTATATAGCCGGCTTCCGCCTTCGCCTGCGTCAGCAGGTCATTGGTATTCGCCAGCAGCCGGTTCCCCGTTTGATAGACGTCCGCCACATACTGGCGGTATTTGCGGTTCTCTATGGGGCCATAAAGCTGATCCTTCATGATCTGCGCCGCGCCGATGATGGTATTGAGCGGCGTACGCATCGCCTGGCAGACATAGGCCAGGAATTCCGTCTTGTTGCGGCGCTGCAGCTCGGCCTGCTCCTTGGCCCGCTTGAACATGAACATCTTATGGCGCAGCTCCTCGCCCATGCGCTTGTTTTCCTCGATATATTCCGTCACGCGCCTGAGCTGCTGCGCCAGCGCCTCGATTTCCGCCGGCCCGCCACGCGGCAGCGAAGCGCAGGGTTCCCCGCGCGCCACGGCGGCGGCGATCGACGTCATCTCCAATACCGGCCGGATCATGCGCGCCCGGATGATGCTGAGCAGCAGCACGAAAAAAAGCGCCATGGTCAGCATTTGCAGCAGGCGCGCCCACAGCATGCTGCGGATGGGCTCGCTGCTGTAGCGGGCGTCATAGGCCAGCAGCACGATGTAGGGATAATCGGCGGACTGGCGGTAATAGGCGTAATTGCCGGCGTCCCAGAACATATTGCCGCGCGCGATCAGCCCACTGGGGTTTTTGGCCGTATGGATGGCGGCAATGGCTTCGGGCGGGAAATTCCGGCTGACAAAATCGTTATATTCGGAGGTCTGGGCCAGCGGAATGGGGGCCTGCCCCGGCATATCGCGGCTCAGGATGGCGAAGGTGATCCCCTCGCGCTTGACCAGATGGGCGATCTCCTCGGTAAAGGTGCTGATATCGATGCTGATCATGATCGTGCCGATGAACTTGCCGGTGTAATCGGTGATGCCCATAGCCACCGGAATGACCCAGCGCTCCGACACGCGCCCCTGGATGGGCTGGCCGATCACCATTCTCCACGGATCGGCGATGGCTTTCTTCACATAATCGCGGTCGGAGGTGTCGACCGGTTTCTCCAGCACGCCCTTATTGCTGCTGACTACCACCTCCTGCTGGGCGTTGATAAAGGAGAAAATCGAATAGACATGCCCTTTGCTGTCGAAGGACTTGAGAACCTGCGCCAGCTTTACCAGGCTGCGATCGGGATCGATGACGATCTGCCGGCCCAGCGCCGACAGCATGTAGTTGGCGTCGGCCATCTGCATCGCCAGGGCGCTGTCGATGCGCTCGGCCTCCCGCTCCAGCTCGGCGGCAACGCTTTCCGTGTGGCTGACATAGGTTTTATACGTCACCCAGGCGGAAATCAGCAGCAGGATGAAGAGTACGGAGGCGGATAACAGCGCAAAATCACGCGAGAGCGACGGCTGCGTCCAGGAATTTCTCATGCATCACCACCTGCCATTGAAGATGCGGCACTATAGGCGGTTTTGAGGAATTAGGCAAATGCGCGATGGCCCTCAGGCCGGCGTGCTGAATTGCGGCTCGGCGTCGTTGCGGCGCTGGATTGCCAGCTTGTCCTCGAAGGAAGACGGCCGGATATCGGCAAGGGTGGAAGCCGCATCCTTGCGCGGCCCGGCGATATCGGCAAAGCGGCGAGCGCCCTCCGGCTCCGCCCTAGTGACGATTTCATTGGGCGTCTCCACGCCAGCGGGATCGATCTCATCGCCGATTTCCTCTGGCATGCGGGCCTTTTTAACCGGGCGGGTGAAATACATC